>NZ_MJEH01000014.1 GCF_001742425.1 Bacillus solimangrovi | reverse complement strand
GGGGTGTTTCCCCTGTGAGAGTAGGACGTTGCCGGGCATGATAACAGAAACCGATCTGATAATAGATCGGTTTTTTGTATGAAGAAAATTGGTTCTGAATTTTTACTAGTTAACTGTTGGGTTCTTACTAAAAAATTACTTGGCTCTTTAATACCGTAGTTGACTTTTTGTCATAGCTAAGTAAAAACATAATAACGGTTGAAAAATTATAACAATAATTTTTCAACCGTTATATTAGTTAAACATTTATTTTCTAAGAAAACAATTTATCAATTCCAGTTACAATAGGATACAAGCTTTGTTCTATATTTGATAAGATGTGTGTTTGTGTCTTTGTTTTTGTATTAAATGATGAATGGAGTCTCACTCCGGGATCAAATCCGAATATGAAATATTTAATTATGTCGTCATCTCGTTTTAAAATCCAAACACCATATCCATGATAGATATCTTGTCCATCTTGAACATGTGGATGTAGAAGTTTATTTGTTAATTCATCATTTAGAATTTTCCTATTTAACAGACCATCCCAAAATTTAGTTAAGTCTAAGACAGTTGTAAAAGCCCCTCCATCTGGCCCACCAATAATCGGAACAGAGTAAATATTAGTTTTACAGGCACCTTCATTATCTTGATCAATGTATCCGAGTGCTGTGCGTTCAGGTAATTGATCCATTCGGAAATAGCCACTGTCTGACATATCGCAAACATCAAATATATGTTTTCTAATATATTCAGGGAACTTCATCCCTGTTATCTGTTCCACAATGAGACCGAGTATGATAAACCCTGAATTACTATAAGAAAATTTACTACCAGGCTCAAATTTCATTTCCCCATTTTGAAACATTGGTAAAAAGTCGTGAGGTGATTGAATTGAGTACATAGGCACGTTTCGCCATAACTCTTCAAAATCTTCCATGATTTCTTCATCGAAGTAATCTGGTATACCTGACGTATGAGTTAACAAATGGTGAATCGTAATTTCTGAATGGAAGTTCGGAAAATTAATATCTAAGCAATCTCGTAAATAAGTATTAAAAGATAATAATCCTCTTTCTACTAACTGGCATATTGCGATTGAGGTGAAAATTTTACTACCAGATGCCATGCCAAATCTTGTACATGATGTGACAGGCAGCTTCTCACTTAGATTTGCATACCCCAATCCATTCTTATAAGTAACCTCTTCATTTTGAACTAATATAGATCCTGAGAATGATTTTTCTTCACTGTAATTGTTGATCACTTCTTCTATCTTGTATGTTAGTTTCATCTTGGTTCTCTCTCTTTCATATTAATTTAATGCGTTAGTTCAACTCAAAGGGAAGTGTGCAATCCTTTTAGTTAAATACGGGTGTAACGTATAATAAGTTTAGGAGCCTTTACGTAAATATTGAGTTAGTCGTATCTTGATACTATTCGTTATTTGGAAGCAATAACCTTTTATATTTAATAAATTTTGTAAAGGTTGAGAATTTAATATGAAGCTAGTCAAATCGATAGTAATAACAATAATGAAGGAAACCAAAGTCTAATTATAATTACACAGGCAATATAGATTCACGCTCATTTATATGATTGAATAGAGGGTAGAAAATGAAAAAAACAATTGGAATACTAGCACATGTAGATGCTGGTAAAACAACATTTGCTGAACAGCTTTTTTATCTTACGAAGAGCATAAGACAAAGAGGGCGAGTTGATCACAAGGATACGTTTATGGATAGCCATGAAATCGAGAAAGAGAGGGGGATCACGGTATTTTCCGATCAAGGTATCATTTCCTACGAAGGATCGACGTATTATATAGTTGATACTCCTGGTCATGTTGACTTTTCCCCAGAAATGGAACGTTCGATTCAAGTAATGGATTACGCAATCATTATTATTAGTGCTGTAGAAGGTGTAGAAGGACATACAGAAACTGTTTGGCAGTTACTTCGTAAATATCAAGTACCTACATTTTTCTTTATAAATAAAATTGATCGAGTGGGAGCTGATGTTCAACGAGTCATCAAAGAGATCCAGTCAGAACTAACAGACGATATATGTGATATTACACATTCTTTTACAGATGATATCATGCATGAAGAATTAATCGAGTTTATCGCTGAACGTGATGAAATATTATTTGAACAGTACATGGAGTCTGGTTATGATCCTAAGGTGTGGATTCAAGCATTTAAAACTGCAATTATGGAGAATAAGATATTCCCATGTGCAAATGGTTCAGCATTACAAGATATAGGTATTATTGATTTCTTTGAAAAAATTGATTGTTTAACAAAGACAAACTATTCAGTAGAAGAGCAATTTGCAGGGCGAGTATATAAGATTAGACACGATGAAAATGGAGCCAGAATTACTTTTATAAAGGCATTGAAAGGAAGCTTGAAAATTCGTGATAAGGTCAGATATGGACATGAAGAAGAACAAGTAATGGAAAAGGTAACACAGATTCGGATTTATAGTGGTAGTAAGTTTAAGTTAGTAGATGAAGTAAGTGCAGGAGATCTGTTTGCTGTAACAGGTTTATCCATTGCAGCAGATGGAGACGGCGTTGGTAGTTTGAAAGAAAAAGTAAACTATGAAATGACCCCAACATTAAAATCTAAAGTAATCTTTGATCCAAAGATTAGTGTGAAAGAGGTTTTACAAGCATTTCAATTGTTAGATGCAGAGGATTCTTCGTTACGAATAATTTGGGAAGAAAGCTTGCAGGAAATTCATATTCACTTAATGGGAAAAATTCAACTTGAAGTATTGAAACAGATTGTAGAAGAACGATTCGGATTGGAAGTATCATTTGGAAAACCAGAAATATTATATAAAGAAACAATCCAAACTACTGTCAATGGTTACGGTCATTTTGAACCGTTAGGGCATTATGCAGAGGTACACCTTAAAATAGAGCCGACTGAGAGAAATAGTGGCATTTACTTCGAGAATGTGTGTCATGTTAATGAGTTATCAGTTGGTAATCAGAATTTAGTTCAACAGCATCTCTTTGAAAGAGAACACCATGGTGTACTAACTGGATCCTCATTAACAGATGTGAAAGTAACATTGCTTACAGGTAGAGCAAATCAAAAACATACTTCTGGTGGTGACTTTAGAGAAGCAACTTATCGTGCATTGCGACAGGGTCTAGAGAAAGCAACCAATATACTACTTGAACCTTATTATGACTTCAAAATTAAAGTAGAATTAAATGATATAGGTAGAATATTATCAGATATTCAGCAAGCACATGGTACTTTTGAAACACCGGAGACAGTAGGTGATAAAGTGATTGTGACAGGACGAGTACCAGTCAGTACATTTATGGAATATAGTACTGAGTTCGCTTCCATTACGCACGGGAAAGGAACAATGAATCTTTCATTTGGTGGCTATGATCGTTGTCATAATGAAGAAGAGGTCATTGAGACTTATGGTTATAATAAAGACGCAGATCCTAAATACACGTCATCTTCAATTTTCTGTTCTAAAGGGAACGGTTATACAGTTGTTTGGGATGAAGCTGAAAAAGAAATGCACGGTTTAAAAAAATAAGGGATATCTATTTCTTTTTTATATATGGGATATGATTTTTTTAGATATTCCAAAGGTGAAACATCATTAAATTTGGTGTTTCATTTCTTCAAGATGTTCCATAAAGGAATCTTCAATATACGATCCAATTAGCTCAACAAATGTCTGAAAGTCAGCTGATTTTTGAAATTTTTCCATATGACTTCCTACAGAATCCCATTGTACGAAAATGTAATAACGAGATTTTTTCTCAATCGAACGATGTATGCTGTGAGAGATATAGCCTTCTGCTGTCATAATAAGCTTCTCTGCTTTCTGAAATGTTTCTTCAAATTGTTTGTTAGTGTCTTCTTTAATATCAAAGCATGCTAATTCTGTAATCATATATGTTTGTCCCTTCTTAATTCGATTTTGAATGTCTGTTTGTTAGTATCGCTTTTTCTCAGAAAAATATTAATAAGCAGGTAATTATAAAGAAATCATATGTGAAATGTTAGTTTATGGGGAGGAATTAATGTGAGTAAGGGTGAGAAAGTTGTTTGTGAAAAGAGAACGTATTCACATGAATTCGATTCTCATCAACATGTTTATGGTCAACTACTGTTTCCGTTGCAAGGTTCTTTAGAGATCCAAACATTAAGGCGGGATTTACAGTTGAATCCTGACTATTGTTTTTATTTACCGCCTGAATGCTATCATACGTTCCGTTCTTCTGAACGAAATTCATTTTTAGTATTAGATATGCCAAAAAGTTATTTGCCACATCATTCAAAGGGTATGTATGTTAATCTAGATGGCCAGTGGTCAGCAATTCGTTATTTGTTGATGGAAGAAGCAAAGGAACAGAAGGGATCTTCAGTAGCTTTAAATGAATTAGCTCGATATGTAAGTCAAAAGCTCGGCCAATCAACATATCCGTCAATTGAATATATTCATAATCACTTTAATGAAGCAATTACGATTGAACAATTAGCAAAGCTTGAGCACTACCATCCAGTTTATTATTCTTCATGGTTTGAACAGGTAACAGGTAAATCTCCTAAGCAGTATATTTCTGATATTCGATTGCAAGAGGCGAAACGGTTGCTAAGAGAAACAACATGGTCCGTAACATTTATCAGCCATGAATGTGGGTTTAGTAGTCTGCCTTCCTTTACAAGGTGGTTTGTACGTTTGGAAGGAATATCCCCATCGACATATCGTAAAACCTTAAATTAAGGTAAAAATGAACTTTTTTTTGGTTAAGCACTTTTCCTCTTAAACATTTACGATCAGATTATTGATTAGTAGTAGGAGGTCGAGGGAAAGATGCCAATTTTCTTTATATTATTAGCAGCAGTTCTTTGGGGAACAACAGGAACAGCGCAGATTTTTACTCCTGATAACACCCATCCATTCGCACTCGGTGCGATCCGACTAGTAATAGGAGGAGGCTCGTTGCTCTTGGTTGTGATTTTGACAGGGCAATTTAATTTGAAAAATTGGCCTGTTAGAGCAATGTTGATTGCGTCTGCTAGTATGGCATGTTATCAGCCATTATTTTTTTCTGCAGTTCAAATAACTGGAGTAGCAATTGGAACGGTTGTCGCAATTGGAAGTGCACCAATTTTAGCAGGGTTATTAGAATTGGGGATATTGAAACGTAAACAGAGTAAGATGTGGTGGGTTGCGACTTTTTTATCTGTTATTGGCTGTATATTGCTTTTTAGTAACCAAGGTAAGGTGTATATCGATCCAAAAGGGATAGCGTTAGCTCTGGGGGCTGGTTTAACATTTGCTACGTATACATTAGTTAACAAGCAACTCTTAGAGCACCATCCTCCATTGACCGTCGTTGCTGTAGTGTTTACCCTTAGTGCTATTATGCTATCACCTATGTTATTAATGTTTGATTTATCGTGGTTGTTACAGACCAACGGTATTGCAGTTAGCTTACATCTTGGCATTTTCGCAACATCAATCGCTTATATTCTTTTTTTGAAAGGGTTAATGTCGGTTCCATCATCAACAGCTGTAACACTTTCGTTAGGTGAACCGTTGACCGCTGCATTGTTAGGTGTATTTGTAGTTGGAGAGAGGTTATCCAATATGTCTTGGGTAGGGATCGGATTGATTGGAGTAGGAATTCTACTATTAGCGTTACGAACAAGGGAGAAAAATCAACAACAAACGATCGAAGTTAGTTTGTAAAAATAAAGTCCTTCACATTTATGTGAGGGGCTTTATTTTTACAAAGTTATATTTAAACCTACTAAAAAAGGTATAATCTCTTCACAAATCGAAGGATTATACCTTTTTATACAATTGAACAACAGTTCAATGATCTAGTTGTTCTATGTTTATATAGATTAGCGAGTGATTAATACTTTACTAACTGTTCTGTCAGGGCTTTGACCAACAACGCGAATCTTCAATCCATAAGAAGGGATGTCACGACCTGCTTCAACTAGACCTTCATTAAGGAAAGATTCTCCATCGTCAAATAGTGGCGTACGTTTTGTGAAATTATCTTTAATAGTCGTACCTTCAGCATCGATATTTTCGATAAACATCTTATCAGACTTATCTAAACTAAATGCTGCATCATGTACTTGATAACGTGTTGAAGCAGGGTCACCGTTACTATATTCAACAGTATGCTGGTCTGCATCAACTACTCCTAAGAATCCTTCACCAGGGTGTGCACCAGTCCAGTTATTGTCTTGTGCATTATCGACATACCAAACTACGAGGCCTGGGTCAAACGTCATTAAGCTTGTTCCACGACGAATATGTGCTAATCCTTCATCTACACCTTCGTGATTTCTCCACTCAAGTAAGTAGTAATGATCTGCATATAGAATACCTTGGTCTTTCGTGAATCCATCTAAAGTAAAGATAGAGTCGCCTTCAGCATCATCAAATTCGATAACTTCATCATCAGCGATAACTTCGATGTCATCAACGAAAATTCCAGTTTCGATTGCTGCTACGTCAGTCCAGTAGTTGAACTTAAGTTCAATGTTTTGACCTGCATAATCTGAAAGGTCAAAAGAAGCGTCAATCCAGCCATCACTATGACCAGTAATTCCGTGTCCAGGGTTTTGATCATGTGGGTTATCTTCTGTAGTAATATTACCAGGGACAGCAACCCACTCATCTTCGCCTTCTGCTTTTACTTGAATTGATGCATAATCCCAATCTTGCTCAATTTGATACCATGCTTTGAATTCTAAAGACGCAGTTGTTGCGTTTGTTAAGTCAAGAGAAAGTGACATTGAGTTATTTAACTCATCACCTTTACCACTGTAATATTCGTAATCCCCACTATAAGGAGTGTTTACTTCTAATTCTTTTTGTGGCAAATCAATGCGGAAAGCATCGTTATTCGTTCCTTTTGAATTTGCTTGGTCTAATACAACTTCAATACCTTCACTATCTATGTCATCAATGTCAATTGTTGAACCTGTTAGCCAGTTTCCACCCATTGATGAGTGTAAAAACTCTTTCGCCCATGGGCTAAAGCCTGTTGGCTCAGTACCTGGAACTTGTCCAGCCCAGCTACCACTTGACATAATTGACCAATAACTTACTGGTTCTCCTTCACCAGTGTAACCTGTATCATACTCATCAGGTAAACCTAAATCATGTGCATATTCATGAGCGAATACGCCTGCTGCGCCATCTGCTGGTTCAACCGTATAGTCATAGGCTGCCATTTCTCCGTCCCAATATGGTGCATCTGCAACTGTTCCAGGTAGGTTAGTTACACTTCCTAAATTTGAACGATGTGACCAAATTGCATCACCTTGTAATGTACCTCCACCAGCTTCTTCACCTACGCTAGAGTGTACAACCATTAAGTGGTCAATTAGTCCATCTGGCTCACGATAGTCTCCATCACCATCTAAATCATAACGATCTTCTTGGTCAAATCTAGATAAATCAATAGAAGGATCTTCAGCTACAGCCATTAATGCTTCTGTTACTAATTCTCTAGCTTCAGCATCATTTCCATCTGGATCAGGTACATTTCCACCATAGTAAGCGGCAGGGTTTTCTGCCATATACCATCCAGCTACTTCACCATCAATCGTATAGCTTCCACCTGATTGTTGCTCATAATATTGTTTAACTGAAATTAGATTTTCGCCATTTGGACCAGTATATCCATCATCACCGAAGATCATGTCCTCATAATGTTCCTTTGAATAGTCATCATAAAACATATCTGTATCTTCAGACGCAATTGAATTATGAGGGAAATCTGGGTACTCAATTAATAATACTAGGACTTCATCTTCACGTTCGCTTCCATCATAATCTTCAAGTTCAACTGAATCTAGATCTTCAGCTTGTCCAAGTTTATTACCTTTTCCATTTGATAATCCTTTATTGTGCAGTTTATCTTTTAAACCAAGTTGTTTCTTTTTCTCATGTTGGTCAAGCTCACCTTTTTCAGGTTCATAACTATCTGCTTTTTCTTGTAGATAATCTTGTAATTCTTCCTGAGCTTCTTGTTCAGAGGCATCAGAGGAGATTGTACCATTGCTCTTTAACATGTCTATTAATCTCTCATCGTTAGCAATAGCTAAATCAAACGGGGCTCCCGTTGAGTGAGGTGCAGTGGGGCTTTTTGCTTGTACTGATGGACTAGAAGTGCTAAATGGAACACTAAGAAGACTGGCACTAAGTGATAATGCCATTGCGACAGAAATAACTTTTTTCTTTTTCAAATTCATTACTCCTTTTCCTTTTTATTTTGAGGAACATTTACGATAGTTTTCTTATAAAACTATTTAAACCTCTTTTATATATTATTATTTAAATAATAAGAGTTTTCAATATATTTATTGCAATAAAATAAAAAATTATTTGATTTGAGTAAAAAGTCTGTTAATTTAATCAATAATAATATTCCTATCGGATTAGAAAGGATAGGATTATATTGAGTTTTGTGGGTAAATATGACTATGATAATGGTTGATATTTATACAATGATTATAATAAAAGAATATAATTGAACTCTCAGTTATATTCTTTTATTATGTAAAAATTTGTTAAAATAGAGAATGTATTATTCTTCTTTTATTTAAAAATAACAACTATATTTTTTTATAATATCTTTTAGTTGTATGTTAAAAGGGTAACGTTGGAAAGCGTTCACTCTCTAACATGAAAAATTACTTCGCTTAAATACATAATTAATTCAAGTGTTTTAATACTTTCACAATATGCATGTGTAATTTCTTCGTTTACATCGTTTTTGTCATATTTAAAGTTATTAATAACGGAATAATCTTCAAACCAATCTCCTTGTGTAGCTTCTATGTGTGAAATATCTTTCCAAACAAATTGAAGTTTTGGACTATATAATCTCTTCGCCCCTTTCTTTAAAGTACAGTTGTTTGTACGTGGTTTATATAATTTACCTGGCAATGATTCTTTGACATCATTAAATAAGTGTGGCCAATAATCTTTTCTAGACCCTGAGTGTGGGTTTGAAATAGCCCAATCAACAATCTTATTTAATCTTGCTTGATTAAAATAAAGTAGAGTATATAATCGTTTTCCAAACTTTATTCTCTTATCGAGTGATTCAAAGTGGTGAAGAGTCTGACCGATTATGCCAACCTTATGTAATGCTCCTTTGTCTTGATAAGGCAATAGTACATGACTGAAGTTTAGATGTTCTTGTAGTTTGAATGTGAATGAATGGAGTGTCGAGTCAGTATATATCTGATTTTGAACAACTCGCTTCTCTATATAGTTTTGTTCATTAATAATGAGAGCTGTAGTTAAGAAATAGCGATTTTTATTTGACCAAAAGTAGTTCCAAAATGGTTGAATAAATGAAGATACGTTGAAGTAGGGGAGTAAGTAAAATAGAGGTTTGTTTCGTTGTAAGCTTTCTTTATAAAGCAAAAGTTGAGGATAGACATCTTGAAAAATTAACCAATTTGCACGCTCTAAAAATAAAAAGAATTGTCTTTGTTTTTTTTCCGAAAGAAGTTTCGGAAGAAATTCTCCTTTCAAGTCTGTCATATTCCAACCAGCATTTCTTGAGACGAGGTGTGCAAGTAGTGACCATTCAATTTCAGGGTGTTTTTGATAGAAGTCTAGATAGGCTTGAGTTCTGATTATGTTGTTAGCGTTAAACTGTTTCGTTATAGATTTAATCTTTGAGATAAGCTCGTATTCTTCAGATGATAGTAATTTAAGAGATTTCGGATTATTCATCTGTTTTTTTAGTATATTTTCAATTTCAAGGAGCTGCTTTTGTGTAATAGGTTGTTGCTGATGGTTTCTTCTTTTTGTGTATATAATGGTGAATTCACCCCTCTCTACGAATGTACAGTTGTTCATAAGAATAAATATAAGAGCAAAGCATACTTTTGAGAGGATGGATAACAATTGAAGCATTCTGTACAGTATGAAATCAATCGACTTGTTGAAAAACTAACAAATGAACAGTTGCTGGATGGTTCATGGAATTATCCTTTTGAGACTGGAATTACAACTGATGCTTATATGATTATTTTATTACGTACGTTAGAGATTGATGATGAAAAATTGATTCAAGCATTAGTTAAGAGGATACTAAGTAAACAAGAGGAAAATGGCGTTTGGAAATTGTTTTATGATGAGGAAGAAGGCAACCTCTCTGAAACAATAGTAGCCTATTATGCATTATTGTATTCAGGATACTTGAATGAGAATAGCATGCACTTAGAACGTCCAAAACAATTTATCTTATCTAATGGTGGGTTAGAAAAAGGATCGATGTTTTTAAAAATTATGCTCGCTTTAACAGGGCAATACCCTTGGCCAAAACGCTTTCCAGTTCCGATTGAGACCTTTCTTATACCTGTATCCTTTCCAATTAATTTTTATGACTTTTCGGTCTATGCAAGAGCTAATCTTACCCCGATTATTTTATTAGGAAATAAGAAATTTCAAATGAAGACAGATGCTAGCCCTGATTTGTCAAACTTGTATAAGCAGCAAAGATATGAGGAAGACCCGATTATTGAATTCAATCGAAAATTTGAGTGGCAGGCATTTATTAAACAACTTATTCAAGGTTTGAGTTCAATCGTTGGTAAAAAGGATGGCTTAAAGAAGAAGTCCATTGAACATGCTGAGCAATATATGCTAACACACCTGGAACCAGACGGAACATTTTACAGTTATTTTAGTTCGACTTTTTTTATGATATTTGCCCTTATGTCAATTGGTTACTCAAAAACACATCCGACGATATTAAAGGCAGTTGAAGGGTTAAAATCAATGGCATGCGAAGTAGAAGGCGAGCTTCATATACAGTATACAACGGCTAATGTTTGGAACACATCGCTAATCGGTTATGCAATGCAAGAAGCGGGTGTTTCTGACGAAGAAGAAGTTATTCAAAGAGCAAATAATTATCTGCTTACAAAGCAGCATTACAAGTTTGGTGACTGGGTTATTAATAATACAAACATATTACCTGGAGGATGGGGGTTTTCAAATATTAATACAATCAACCCTGATGTTGATGATACAACTGCAAGCTTACGAGCTCTTCTACCGATGATTATGAAACACCCTCAATATCTTCAAGTTTGGAATCGTGGCTTGCATTGGACATTATCAATGCAAAATGAGGATGGTGGGTGGCCTGCTTTTGAAAGAAATGTTGATAAGAAATTAATTAGACAACTACCAGTTCAGGGAAAAGAGCTTCTGTTACTTGATCCATCAACAGCTGATTTAACAGGAAGGACGCTAGAATTTCTATGTGGCTCCACAAATTTAAATTATGATCATCCTGTAATAAAAAGAGGAATTAAGTGGATGGAAAATGATCAAAGGAAGGATGGATCTTGGTATGGACGATGGGGGATTTGCTACATATATGGTACTTGGTCGGCATTGACTGGATTGAGAGCATGTGGTGTATCAACTCAGTCCAACACAATTAAAAAGGCTGTTCATTGGCTAGAAAGTATTCAAAATGACGACGGTGGTTGGGGGGAATCTTGTTATAGTGATATTTATAAGAGATATATTCCTTTAGAAGAAAGCACATTAACTCATACAGCTTGGGCACTAGATTCGTTAATTGCTGTTTCAAGTAAACCAACACGAGTGATTGATCATGGTATTGAATATTTAATTAAAAATGGAAATGAACAGAGTTGGAAGACAGCATATCCGAAAGGACAGGGAATGGGAAGAGCTTTCTATATTCACTATCACAGCTATCGTTACATTTGGCCGTTATTAACATTAGGTCATTATAAGAAGAAATATTTATAGACTGATGGCTAACTGTCTATGTAACAACGAAAACAACATACTTGCTTTCGCTGTTTTAATCTATAGAAGATTAATAACCAGAACCTCCTAAACAAGCACAACCAACGATAATTAACAATACAAACAAGACAACGATTAACGCAAAGCCATTATTACAACCATCAGACATTGAAATGCCTCCCTCTGAATAAATTTAGAAAAGCACTTTGCTCTTCACTATAGTAATATGCTAGAGAACAAGTTTTGCTTGGACAAATTATCGATGCCATTCGCATATTTTTTATCAGATTCCTATTTTTTGTAGCTTTTTAGATATTTTATTTACAATGAGGAATAAAGGATATTTTATTTGTGATCGTTAGATATGAAGGCTCAGGGTAGTTGTTAGATTTATGAAAGAAATTAGAATAAAGAAATTAGAATAAAGAAATGCACAACAGACACATATGAAATGAGATACGTTGTGCATTCCTATTATTGTGTTACGGTTCGATTAATTGATCAACGTTAACTTCTGTTTCATTTGATGGCTGATCGAGTGGGAAGATCCTAGCAGTGTCTTTTTTTTCATCGACATTCTGAATGTAGATTTTCGTCCCATTGTAGAGGACCTCTATCGTTTCGGGGGATTCAACGATTTCTTTTGCACGTTGTATGTTCATATGTTCACGCTCCTTTGAGGTACAATTACTAATATTATCTTCATAAAACGAAATAATATGTAAGTAATTCTCAGCACCAATTATGGTGGCAATATGCCAATGAAAATTTTTGCGAAATGGTACGGGTGTTCATAAACTTATCCTAATTGTGAAGTATATGTATGAGAAGACACAGCGAACTTAGAGTTAGTTCGCTTTTTTTATGTGTAAAGTAAAAGTAATAAGTACCAAATGGATTGTATAGTAATGAATCTGACAAGCATTGAATAGAAATAATTAAGTAGCATAAAAAAGCTGAGAAAATAATCTGCCTACTAAAAAGAACGAACGGTCACATTTATTACCTTGCAACTAACTATAATTGAAAGTACTAAATGAACTAAAACATGGTACAATAAACAAAAAAATCCTTTTACATAATTATTAGTGGGAGGGCGTGACAATCAAATAGTCACTATAATAATAGGTAGCTTCATAGTTTTTCAGCGAAATTACAATCGATAGTCAGACAATCTAGAACATATCATTGAAAATGCTAATAGTAGACAAATTGGTGTTACTAGTAATAAAAATAATGATATATAAGGGGAGAGTTTGATGAAGAAAACTGTTGTTGTAGCTATGATGTTAATGTTTGCAATTGTTATTAGTGCTTGCGGATCAAATGAAACTGGCTCACAGCCACCAGCTACAGATGGTGGAGAAAGTAGCATTGCGTTAGTTGAAGATGGAAAGTTAACGTGGGCATGTAGTGGTTTGTACAAGCCATTTAACTACTCTGAAGGTGGAGAATTGAAAGGTTTTGATGTTGAGATTGGGTATGCATTAGCAGAGAAGATGGGTCTTGAACCAAATCCAGTTACAACACCTTGGGAGACTATTTTACAAGGATTAAAAGGTAAGAAGTTCGACGCAATTATTGGTAGTATGGCAATTACAAATGAGCGTGCAGAGCAAGTAAACTTTACAGAGCCCTACTACTATTCTGGTGGAACAATTTTTATTTCAGCAAATAATGAACAAATTCAATCATCAGAAGATTTAAAGGATAAAGTGATAGGTGTTGTAGCGCAAAGTACGTATGATGATGCAGCTAAAAAATTTACAGAAAATATAAAATATTACAACAGCGATGTGACAGCATTAAATGATTTAACAGTAAAAGGGCGTATTGATGCGGTTATTACGTCACCTGTTGTTGGTTATGAAGCACAAAAAGCAGGCTTAGAAATTAAAGAAGCTGGTGAGCCATTATGGATTGAACAAATTGGTATAGCTGTTCACAAAGATAATGAAAAGTTATTAGAAGAACTTAATCAAGCCTTAGCAGAGATTAAAGAAGACGGCACATATGATGAAATTTCTAACGGATTGTTCGGTACAAACTTGCTTGATGTTGATTTAGAGGGGGTAGAGGTTCTCGAATAAATTTTAAGTAGGAGGGTTGGTAAGAAGGGGGAGCATACAATGTTGGATATTTGGAATATGTTCACGAGAACGTTTTTCGGGTTTTTAGAGGCAAGTGTGATTACAATTCAATTAACTGCAGTGGGCCTAGTAATAGGCTCTCTGCTAGGTTTAGTTTTTGCACTTTTTAAAATTTCAAATTCGAAAATATTGCAAAAAGTAGCAGGTTTTTATATTACGATTATTCGAGGTACGCCTCTTATTGTACAAATATCATTTCTATATTTTGGTATTTCATCTCTTATCGTATTATCAGGATTTTGGGCAGGTGCGATCGCATTAGGTGTACATAACGGAGCTTATATTGCTGAAATCTTCCGTGGTGCAATTCAAAGCATTGATAAAGGTCAGCATGAAGCGAGTAGCTCATTAGGGATGACAACAGCTCAAAGTATGCGACGTATAATTTTTCCGCAAGCTTTCAAACGTTCAATTCCACCATTAGGAAATCAATTCATTATTTGTTTAAAGGATTCGTCGCTCGTATATGTCATTGGTGTTTCTGAAATATATTCGTTAGCAAATATGGAAGCGGCACAATCATTTCAACAGTTTGAGGCATTCTTTGTTGCAGGGTTATACTACTTAGCACTCGTAATGATATTTTCATATTTATTAAAGCTTGTTGAGAATAAGTTAGATGTTCAATAATGAAGTGAGGTGACGCAGGTGATTATTGGAAAGAACATTCATAAATCATTTGGTTCATTAGAAGTACTAAAAGGAATCGATTTGCATGTGCAACCTCAAGAAGTTGTAGTAATGGTCGGTGCAAGTGGGTCCGGTAAGAGTACATTACTACGATGCTTTAATTTTTTAGAAATGATTAATGATGGTGAAATTATAATTGATGGTAAACAGATTGATCCTAAGCGAGATAACTTACCTAAGGTGCGTGCAGAAGTAGGAATGGTCTTTCAACATTTTCATCTTTTTCCACATAAAACGGTTATAGAAAATATTATAGAAGCGCCTATGATAGTAAAAAAGGTGAAAAAAGAACAAGCAATTAACGAAGGTTTACAATTACTGGAGAAGGTCGGTTTGCGTGATAAAGCAGAGGTTTATCCTGAAAAATTATCAGGTGGACAAAAACAGCGCGTAGCCATCGCACGCTCATTGGCGATGAAGCCAAAGGTGATTTTGTTTGATGAGCCTACGTCAGCACTTGATCCTGAACTTGTTGGTGAAGTGCTTCAAGTAATGAAACAACTTGCTCAAGAAGGAATGACGATGGTAGTTGTTACACATGAGATGAATTTTGCACGAGAAGTTGCTGATCGTATTGTCATGTTACATGATGGTAACATTATTGAAGAAGGCCAACCAGAAGATTTCTTTGAAAATCCATCTCATGAACGAACGAAGCAATTTTTAAAGTTAGTGAATTAGGTGGAAAATATGATTGTTACTAAACCATCATCCACCTTTAGAATTATTATGGAAGATTAGATTAAAATGTTTAAGTCGTAGAATATGTTTACAAAGATTAAAAGGATAATTGTATGATGGAAGAACGAAGCGATTTATAATCAGAAGTGACTCAGGTT
Source organism: Bacillus solimangrovi (assembly GCF_001742425.1). Classification (GTDB taxonomy): domain Bacteria; phylum Bacillota; class Bacilli; order Bacillales; family Bacillaceae_N; genus Bacillus_AV; species Bacillus_AV solimangrovi. Next base: position 48,668 of record NZ_MJEH01000014.1, on the reverse strand, counting down.
GTAAGATGTTATTGTAGGAGGATAAGGATGAGTATTTCAATTGAACAACTCCGAGATTATGTATACCAAACACAAAAATATCTTCACAAAATTCCCGAGCCAGCTTTCAAAGAGAAGAAAACTTCTACTTATATAGCTAAACAACTTAAAGAAATGGGCTACGAGGTAACTGAGCATATAGCAAAAACAGGAGTAACAGCTAAGTTAACTGGAAAGAACGAGTATCCTTGTGTAGCGATTAGAGCGGATATGGACTGTATTGTACATGAGATGAAAAATGAAATAATGTATCGTCATTCGTGTGGACATGATGCTCATTCAAGCACTGCACTTGGTATTGCTAGATTTATGAAAGATCGAATCTATAATTTAAATGGTAGCGTGAAGTTCATTTTTCAACCAGCTGAAGAAATTGGAGAAGGGGCAAAAGCAATGACTGCAGCCGGAGTGTTAGAAGGTGTAGATTATCTCATTGGTTATCACTTACGTACAGCTCATGAGTGTCCATTTGGAAAGATGTCTCCAGCTCTTATTCATAGTGCAAGCTGTAAGATAATAGGGGAAATCTATGGGAAAACAGCTCATGGAGGTCGCCCACACTTAGGGATTAATGCAATTGATGTTTTATCTTCACTTGTGACGAACATTAATACTATAAGATTTAACCCTCAAAGTGGAACAAGTGTTAAATTCACACAACTACATGCAGGTAAGGGGTCTGTAAATGTTATTCCGGAGTATGGCACGTTTGCGATGGATGTACGAAGTGGATCGAACGAGGAATTAAAAGCTGTTATTAGAAAAATAGAGAAGATGATTGCACATACTGCTGATATGCACGATGGTAAGATAGAATATCGTGTGACAGAAGGAGTACCCGCCCCACTTTATGATGAGAATCTAATGCAAACAGCACAAAGAGCAATTGTAAAAATACTAGGGTCTGAAAATGTCGTTGATCCTATTCATACGCCTGGAGGTGAGGATTTTCACTATTATTCACAACTAACGAATGTGAAGTCTATCTACCTTGCGATTGGAGCAAACGTATGTCCAGGGTTACATGATCCGGAAATGACATTTGAAAAAGAGGCAATGTTGCATGGTGTTGAAGTAATTAGTGATATGGTAGAACAACTTCTCTCTAAGGGGAGTTAAACAATATAAAAGAAAAGGATATGACCGATGAGGTTATATCCTTTTCTTTTATATTGATCTGTATGTAAACGTTAGATTTATTTACGAAGACACCAATTCACGCGTGATATGTTTACTATTTTTACTATTATTAATATTCTATTAACAATTATTTACCAAAGTTTACTTCACTAAGATAGGTAATTAATAGTATGAATCTATGATAATAGTGAATGACATAATTAAAACTATTGAGAGGGTGTTTTGTGTGTCAGAAATGGATCGTCGAAAGTTTTTAACGTATATGGGGACTGGAGCAGCAGCATTAACAGTTGCTTCAACTGGATTAGGTGCTTTTGCGGAAACGGCAGCAGCAAAAAGTCATATGTTTGAAAATAAAAAGAAAGTTTCTGGATTAAACTTCAAGCCAATTGCACCATCCGCGAAGGATGATGTTGTACTCCCAAGTGGTTATAAATATGATGTTGTTGTAGCATATGGTGATGTAATTAATAAAAATGGTGATACGTTCGGGTTTAATAGTGATTATACATGTTATTTCCCAATTAATGATTCAAGTCAAGAAGGTTTACTTTGGGTGAATCATGAATACACATCTCAACTATTTGTTCAAGGTGCGAAGAAGAATGATAAATATACGAATAAACAAATAGAAAAGATCCTTTATAATCAGGGTGGTTCGGTTATTAAAGTTCATTATGTTGATGGAAAGTGGAAAATGGATACAACTTCTAAATACGCACGCCGTATATCTGGTTTAACGCCATTTTTATTAACTGGCGCTGTTAGAGGTTCTAAAGCTGTGAGTGGTGCAACAAAGGTTCAAGGAACATTTGCAAACTGTTCTGGTGGTAAAACGCTTTGGAATACGCTTTTATCTTGTGAGGAAAACTATGAATATACAGCTAGGGATGCTGGATTAGATGAAACACATTACGGTTGGGTTATTGAAGTTGACCCATTTGATGATAAATTTTCAGTAAGAAAGCACACTGCACTTGGACGTTTCCATCATGAAAATGCGGCAATGGGTCTGACAAATGATGGACGAGTTGTTGTATACATGGGTGATGATAAGAGAGATGCATGTATTTATAAGTTTATTAGTAAAGATAAATACGTTGCTTCAAGAGGTACAAATAATAGCAAGCTTCTTGAGGAAGGGACTCTATACGTTGCCAATCTAGGTAAAGGTAGATGGGAACCAATGACTATCGAAAATGTGCGTGAAGCTATTAAAGATGATAAAGAGCTACTAGCAAAATTCCAAACACAGGCTGACGTGCTTGTATATGCCGATGAAGCAGCAAAATTTATCGGCGGTACACCAACTGATCGCCCTGAAGACTTAGAAATTAGTCCGTTTGATAAGTCTGTATTTGTTGCACACACGAACAATAGCAGTCATGGAAACTTTCATGGTCATATTACAAGACTTTTTGAAGATAAAGATGATTTAGGTTCACTAACTTTCAATTTCGAAATCTTTGCTGCCGGTGGAAGACAAAGTGGATTCAGTGCTCCTGATAACCTTACATTTGATTCAAGCGGAAACCTTTGGACTGTGACAGATATTTCATCAAGTAAACATAATAAAGGAATCTATGAGTCATTCAAAAATAATGGTATGTTTGTAATCCCAACGACTGGGGAAAATATGGGTAATGCATACCAATTTGCATCAGGTCCAGTTGAATCAGAATTGACAGGACCAAGCTTCACACCAACTGAAACGTCGTTATTTTTATCTGTTCAACACCCAGGTGAGGAATCTGAAAGCTTGACTAAGCTTACGAGTAAGTGGCCACATCGAACTGGAGATAATATGCCTCGTCCTGGTGTCATTGCGATTACTGGATTTTAGAAACTGAGGAGTTGAGTATATGCTTACGAATATCGGCATTCCAGGGTTAATTCTTATCCTTGTCATTGCCCTTGTCATTTTTGGACCATCCAAACTACCTGAAATTGGAAAGTCGTTTGGTTCAACATTGAAAGAATTTAAGAATTCAACGAGAGATCTTGTTTCAGACGAAGAGAATGATAAAAAAGATATTAAATAATTTTATACAAAAAGATGCAAGTAATTCATTTTGCTTACTTCTTATTTGAGCTTCCAGTTGTTATTATGTTTTTGACGAGTTTAGGTATCGTTAATCCACATATCTTGAAGAAAGAATAATGAACTGTTGGTTGAGTAGTGTGTAAGTCTAAAGCATGAAAATTAGTTGTAATAAAATTGGATAACATGATCGTACTTTGATTAACATAAACGATAGTAACTAAGCATTTTTAAAGTGGAAATGAGGGGCGAATATGGAAGCTAAACCTTGTCAGGCATCGTTAGCAATTAAGAATTCGCATGTACTTCCTCCAGATACAAACAGTCATGGGACGTTATTTGGTGGTAAGTTAATGGCATATATTGATGATATTGCAGCAATTTCAGCGACACGTCATGCGAGAAAACCAATAGTAACAGCTTCTACAGATTCAGTGGATTTCTTACATCCTGTTTATGAAGGTGAAGCAATATGTCTAGAGGCATTTGTAACTTGGACCCACAATACATCAATGGAAGTGTTCGTAAAGGCCGTAACGGAAAACTTATTAACTGGAGAACGTAAAGTATGTACAACGGCATTTCTAACAATGGTTGCATTAGGTGAAGATAATAGGCCAACGACTGTACCTAAAGTATATGCTGAAACTGAAGAAGAAAAATGGCTTCATGAGAGCGCTCGACAACGATCATTATACCGAAAAGAACGTAGAAGCCACTCTAAAGAACTGGCGAACCGATTTGGTTACGATTTACCATGGAATAAAGGGGAATGAAAAGTTTATATAAAAGTGCTACACTGTCGTAAAGATAGAGTAGTGCTTTTTTATTTGCTATTAAATAAATAATATATTGTTGAAGGGAATGAGTGTTATGCCAGATCGTTATGTTGCCTATTATGATTCACCAGTTGGCGTAATCGAAGTGTGTACATCTAAAAAAAGTGTTCTCAGAATCGAATTTGTAGATGAAAAAAAGCAAGTAAATCAGGAACTTCCTTCAATATTAACGAAAGCATTAGATCAGCTCGATCAATATTTTAAAGGTGAACGACAACAATTTGATCTACCAGTAGAGTTTGAGGGGACAGAATTTCAAAAGAAAGTATGGAACGGTTTATTGACGATTCCATTTGGAGAAGTTTGGTCGTATAAAGACTTAGCAGTTGAGATAGGAAATGAGAAAGCTGTGAGAGCCGTTGGAAATGCAAATCGGAATAACCCGATAAGTATTATTATTCCATGCCATCGAGTTATCGGAGCGAATGGAACATTGACAGGATACGCTGGTGGTTTACACCGTAAGGAATGGTTACTTGATCATGAAAAAGGTCAGTATCATTTAATTGAACTTTAATAGAAAATATCCAATTATCTTTAATCTAATGAACATAAGACTATTTTCTGTTTTGAATAAAAGCCCCGATATCAATTGTAAGATATCGGGGTTTCTGTTGACTGCCTTTGTTCATTACGTGTGAACATGAGCGTAAATACAGTTAAGCCCAAGAAAGCAAATAATGACAGTACGATGTAAAGGTTACTATATAAAATACTATCTCCAGCTGGTGCAAAAGGATTGAATTGAATATGAGCAGAGTTCAAATCAAGAATGCTCCCAAAGATTGCACTACTGAATGCTCCTGCTACGAAATTTAGTAAATTGAACAATCCAATTCCAACTCCATTTTGTTCATCAGGTAGTACAGACGATAATAAGTCGGCAGTTGCGCTTTGTATTAGTGGGAAGCCGAGATATGAAATAAGTAAACAAGGTGCAATAACCCACGCAGCATAGCCTGTAAATGTAGAAATCAACAAAGACCCTGCACCAATTAGTATAAGTGCTACTTTAACTACAAGTGCCCCACCTTTACTATCAATAATGCGCCCCCCAGATTGACCGATTAATCCTGCTGCCATAGCGCCAGGGAAGAGGACAAGACCAATTTGTAATGTTGATAGACCATAGAGATTTCGTAGCATTATTGGAATAATGAAAATTAATCCGAACAGTACGAATGTACCGAGAAAGCTTGTAAGTACAGTGGTTGTGTATTTCATATTTTTAAGAATTTCTGGCTCGATGAAAGGATGCTTAGCTTTCATTGTTCTCCAAATAAATAGGAGAGAGAAAATGAAAAATAAAAGTGCTGTATACCATAAGAAAGAAGTAATAAAAAACAATAAACTTGAAATCATAGCGGCTAATAGGCCGGCACCAAGAAAGTCAATTGTACCTTCTCTCTTCTCCTCTAGAGGTAACCATTTTCGAAAGAGCGGGATTGCTAATGCAGCAGCAACAGAGAATAGAAATAGAAAACGCCAATTAAAGGTACTTCCGATGACACCACCAAGAATAGGACCAACCCCAGATGCAAATGCAACTGTTGATGAGACGATACCGAAGACACGTCCTCGCTGCTCAGGTAAAAATCGAGCAGGAATTAGAAAAGAAAGTGCTGGAAATGCTGCCCCTCCTAACGCTTGTAAAATACGAGCAATAATAAGTGTCCCATAGTTTGGAGATAAGAAGCCGATTAACGCTCCTGTTGAAAAGAGACTAATTCCTATTGTAATTAATGTGCGAATAGGATAGATGTCTGCTAGTTTTCCATAAATAAGTGAACCAATTGCAAAGATTAAGATATAACCAGTTAATACCCAACTGACTTCTGATGGTAGTAAATTAAATGTTTCTGCAATGTCAGGAATAGCGACGTTGAACATCGTGCCATTCATGACAGAAAACGCAAGAATGGTACAAATAAGAATAATTAACCGATTTTTTTGTCCATCGGTTAATTGTAGATTATTTTCTGTATGCATTTAGATCTCCTTTCACTTTGTTTTATTACATATCAACTAGTGTTTAGACTTTTACTTTAGAATTCTGGTGTTTACGTGCATGAAGGTATCATTGATATGTTTATCGAATAAAAATTGATAGTGACTACATGGTATAAACGAACAGTAGGAGATAAAAGAAGGCCTCCAGTTACGGAAGCTTCGTGATATCGTACTTTATGGAATAAGTGATTGACAATTAAGAGAAAGGTAACGAATAGAATAAGTTCCTTATTTATCAATTACATTGAAGGTTAATTGAACGTTTACTCGTTCAATCATATAGATATACATAATGGACTGTAAAGAAATAAGCTTGATAAGGGTACTTTATTTTCCATTGCTTGATTATAGAACATAAAAGAATGGAGAAGAAAATATTGGATAAGACTGAACGTGAGAACTTAATACAGTTTACATCATTAACATCAGAATTAATTCAAGAAATTATTTCTTTAGCTAACATTTGCAGTGAATATGATCAAATTGATTTAATAACACCAATAAATGAATCGATGTTACTAGAGAGAAATGGTCAGGAAACGAACGATTTCTTATATTTTGATCATGGGAAATTAGTAGCTTTTCTCGGTATGTACGAAATTGTGGATAACGGAGAAATCGAGCTAACAGGTATGGTCCACCCAAATTATCGACGCAAAGGTATTTTTCAACAACTGTATTCAGAAGCAAATCAGGAATGTCATTTGAGAGGTTATGAGCAGATAATCGGTATTACAGAGAAGCAGTCAGAAGGAGGAAAAGGTTTCTTAGAGCATATTAGTGCAAAATATAAATTTTCAGAATACACAATGAAATATGAGTTAGGTATGGAAAGTATAGATAACGAGAATTTTCAAATCGAATTAAGGACAACATCGGATTCGGATGTTCATCATTTGAAGAAAATTTTAATGGATGCATTTCATGATGATGAGCAATCGACTTTATCGTTAATTAATAACAATATGAATAGTGATAACCAAAAACTATATACTGTGTTCTCGAACGATGAAATCATCGGAACAGTTACGGTTTCTAAAAGTAAAGGAGTTGTCTATATATCGTGCCTTGCAGTAGATTTGAACGAACAAGGCAAAGGTTATGGACGGGCAATTTTGAAAAAATTACTTAAACAGTTGCTCTTAGAAGGCTGTGAAGATATTCGTCTTGATGTGGCAGTTGAGAATGAACGAGCATTGGGATTATATCGTTCTGTTGGTTTTAAGAAACAGCGTATTTATGATTATTACTTCTGTTAAGGCGTACTTGAAAAAAGGGGGTCTATATTATATAGACCTCCTTTTTTATTATGTAAATTCCATTAATTTCATTTCTTAAGAATTTCTTCATATTTTCATATAGAAAAAGTTAAGAATTTACAATTATAATAAAAGCAATTAAGTAATTAATGTGTTGTCTATATAAGTGATTAACCGATTGTAGTTACTGAAGAGGACAAATAAACGAATGTTCGTGTCGAAATTAACTCGGGAATGAGGGATATAAAGTTTAAAAAGCAGCAAAATCAATTGAAACAGTAGAGTAGCTCTAGAATTAATAAGTTAATTTAATCATTATATAGAATGAGGATTTTACAGTAAGTATGACAGATAGATAAGGAAGGTAAATAATACAGTGAAGAATCATTTTTTGAAAACATACGGTTGGTGTATGTTAGTTATTATTTTTTTAGTCTCTGCATTCATAACAATTGAAGAAGGCACACGTTATATCGGAGCTGACTATTTTGAGGATGGGAATTTTGTATATAACTATGAAGAGTTTATAGACCAATTAGGTTCAATTGAGTTAACTGAATTAGATGGAGAGAAGTTGAAAGAAAAAATAAATGTATCTCAACAACAAATTGATGAACACAGATATAGATATGGAAGTCTAAGTGAGCAGATTGAAAATATTCAATCTCAATATAATCAACGTATAATTGACGCAGAAGCATCAAACAATGAAACTATCAAAAATATACTAATAAAAGAAAGAGATACTAAAATCGCAGATATACAAAAAAACTTTGAGGATGACAGTTATGTTGCCGAAAAAGTTAAAGTAGAGATAGAGAGGGAAATAGATACATATATTGAGGAAGTAAATAGAGGTAAGCTAGATTTTCAAGATAAGTATGGTGACTATTCTTATGAACTAACGAATATTGAAACAGGAAAGATATTTTCACTGGGGAATATTTCAGAGAATGCAGCATTTACAAAGGTTTATAACGAAGAATTAGGTTATTTAAAAATATCTACTAATATGTATATGGATAATTACAGTAGCGGGGTGTTAAAGAATTCCGCCCCGACACTTTTTGAAGGAACTATTATTTTACCCGAACGAGCAGTTGGAAACTTCGAAAGTTATCAAGAGTTTCAGAGACAGAAGAGAATATCGTATATTTCAATAGTTATAGGAATTGTCTCATTAGTAACGATATTATTTCTATTTAAATTCCAAAAGTCATGGTTTTTAGAGTCATCATTTAGAAAGAGATTTGAAGCAATCGCAATAGATATAAGGCTGTTTTTATTGATTATAAATATTATGCTTATATCTGTTTTGTTTCTTTTTTTAACAGGTTTTACGTATAGCTATGTTCATCGTGAATATTATGAGCTTTTTTCTTTGAATCTGTTCGAACTTGTTATCATCACTTTTTTAGTATGGCTATTAATGTATCAATGTGTATGGATGTTTGATGAAGTGAAGCAAGGTGCTGACTTTATTTCAAAAATAAAAAAGGGTGCGCTTGCTAAGCGGGTTAATTCAATAACTGGTATTTTCTCAAAGGTTTCAATAGGTATTCAAGTGTTGTTTACGCTTGTGATTGTGTTCTTTTGGGGATTAGGAACAGCACTGGCTATTGTGTATGGTGATGAACTAGTAGTCTTATTTTTTATATGTTCAATCTTTATAGGAATACCATCTGTTGTTCTTATGCTGATTAAAACAGGGTATTTGAATCAAATATTTATTGCGACAGAAAAGATTGCTCAAGGGTTAGCAGTTGATCCGATTCCTGAGAGAGGAAAATCAGTGATTGCCCTGCATGCAAGGTATATAAATAAACTTAGAACAGGTATTAGGACGTCATTAACAGAACAAGCCAAGAGCGAACGGTTAAAAACTGAGTTGATTACTAATGTTAGTCATGATTTAAGAACACCCCTCACTTCAATTATTACCTATACTGATTTGTTAAAGAATCCTAAGTTGTCAGAAGAGGAGAGAGCAGAATATGTCAGTATATTGGAAAGAAAATCGAACCGATTGAAGACACTTATTGAGGATTTGTTTGAGGTTTCTAAAATGGCAAGTGGAAATATGGAACTTAAAAAACAAAAAGTTGATTTGACACAATTAATACAACAAGTAATAGGTGAACATCAAGAGAAGATTGAACAATCCGAACTTGATTTTAGATTGACGACATCGGAGCAACCAGTTATTGCAAATGTAGATGGGCAAAAATGGTGGCGTGTATTAGATAATCTAATTACAAATGCAATCAAGTATTCAATGGAGCATACGAGAGTATATGTTACGTTAAAACGGGAAAATAATCTTGCGGAGTTTGTCATCAAAAATGTCACGAAATATGAGCTTGGAGATAATGTGGATGAACTAGTTGAGAGGTTCAAGCGTGCGGATACATCAAGGAATACTGAAGGTTCGGGATTAGGGCTTGCGATTGCACAATCAATTGTTGATTTACATGGTGGGACAATGCGGATTGAGTTAGATGGCGACTTATTTAAAGTGACAGTTCAAATTGAAACGATGTAAAATGAAGTACAGATGTGATTAGTTTAGATTGTTTATTATTTATTATCAAAATTGAAAACGCTATTCCTTATATGTTTTTAGGAGGAATAGCGTTTTTGAATAGGTTCATATAAAATTCTAGCTAAAATGTGGTTAAGGAACATCTTGTTCTTTATAGGAGTACTACGTATGTTTGTTTTGCTGAGATTGTTGAATGTCCTGCTTTACTTGGTCAACATTCGTATCACTGTATTTATTCGTACCATGTCCACCAGTCGTGCTTGCAAGAAGTTGTTTCACTTCATTATAGGTCATACCTGAGCGGTCATTTTGACGCTTAACTGCATCAATATTTGTACCAGAGCTTGCGATGCGATCTTTTTGCACATTATTCACCTCCTCATTTTTAAATTGATCGAAAAGGTGGTTCGTTATTCTTATTAAAAATTGTAGATAGTAAATAAAAAAGTACGAAGGAAATAGATCGTTTCCTTCGTACTTCTTATAGTGCTTAGCTGTTCATTTACCATTACTCAACTTTAATTGTTGGAGCTCTTCTTTGTTGAAAACCTTAGATCGAGTTAAAAATCGTTTTCCTTCTGGTCCTTCAAGTGAGAACATACCACCTCTACCATCGACTGTATCAATAATCAGTTGTGTATGTTTCCAATATTCATATTGATCCTTACTCATATAAAACGGGGTGTCACCAATATCGCCAAGATAGACGTCTTGTTCTCCTATAAGAAACTCGTCATGTGGATAACACATTGGTGAGCTTCCGTCGCAGCATCCTCCTGATTGATGAAAGAGCAAATCCCCATGTTTGGCTCTAAGTTTATGGATGAGGGCAATAGCGTCTTCTGTTGCAATCACACGCTCTACTTTACTCATTTTTTAGAAAAAACCTAGAGATTTTGGGCTGTAACTAACAAGTAAGTTTTTCGTTTGTTGATAATGAGAGAGCATCATTTTGTGGTTTTCGCGACCGATACCTGATTTCTTATATCCACCAAATGCAGCGTGTGCCGGATATGCATGATAACAATTTGTCCATACTCTTCCTGCTTCAATGTCACGCCCGAATCGGTATGCAGTATTAATATCGCGCGACCAAACGCCTGCTCCAAGTCCGTAAAGAGTATCATTTGCAATATTAAGTACTTCTTCGTGACTGCTAAATGTCGCAACAGAAACAACAGGTCCGAAGATTTCTTCTTGGAAAATACGCATGTTATTGTTTCCTTTGAAGACAGTAGGTTTTACATAATATCCACCTGCTAAATCTCCTTCAAGTGATGTATTACGTTCGCCACCTGTTAAGCATTCAGCACCTTCTTGTTTCCCAATATCTAAGTAAGAGAGAATTTTCTCAAGTTGCTCATTTGAAGCTTGTGCACCGATCATTGTTGCTTCGTCTAGAGGATTTCCTTGCTTTATCATTTTGACACGCTCTATCGCGCGTTCCATGAATTTGTCATAAATATTTTCATGAATCAATGCACGAGACGGGCATGTGCATACTTCACCTTGATTAAGTGCAAACATGACAAATCCTTCGATTGCCTTATCTAGGAAGTCATCATCCTTAGCCATTACGTCTTCAAAGAAGATATTTGGCGACTTACCTCCTAATTCTAGTGTGACAGGAATGATATTCTGTGAAGCATATTGCATAATTAAACGTCCTGTTGTTGTTTCACCTGTAAATGCAATTTTTGCAATCCGATCACTTGATGCAAGTGGTTTTCCTGCTTCAACCCCAAATCCATTTACGATGTTTAATACACCTGGAGGAAGTAAATCTCCAATTAGCTCCATTAACACCATAATAGAGGCTGGTGTTTGTTCAGCAGGTTTTAAGACGATACAGTTTCCAGCCGCAAGAGCAGGAGCGATCTTCCATGAACCCATTAGTAATGGGAAATTCCAAGGGATTATTTGTCCAACTACACCGAGTGGTTCATTGAAATGATAAGCTACAGTGTCATTATCAAGTTGACTAATGCTACCTTCTTGGGAACGAATAATACCTGCAAAATAACGGAAGTGATCGATTGATAAGGGAATATCAGCAGCCTTTGTTTCACGGATTGGCTTCCCGTTATCCCACGTTTCAGCGACTGCTAATATTTCTAGGTTTTCTTCTATTCGATCAGCAATTTTATTTAGAATGATAGCACGTTCTGTTGGAGATGTTTTACCCCAGCTGTCTTTTGCAGCATGTGCAGCATCTAGTGCTTTTTCAATATCTGTAGCATTTGAACGTGCTACTTCACAGAAAACTTCACCAGTAACTGGAGTTACATTTTCAAAATACTCACCACTAACTGGTGGGACCCATTCTCCACCTATGTAATTATCATAACGTTTCTTAAAGTTAACCTTTGAGTTTGGATGACCTGGTCTTTCGTAAATTGCCATTACAATCCCTCCAATCAATTTTTCAATTTTATATAATGCAAAATCTATGCCAAAATAGAAAGCGCTTTCAAATTAGAGTTTTAATAATTTAGCTTGTAGATGATGAGCCAAAATGGAACATGTAATTGTTCCAAAAATGAACATCATAACGTTATGAAAATAGAATAAGATAATATATAATAATTATAAATATTCAGATAATAAGAGGTGGTGTAGTGCATACATTTCCAATTAAACAGGATTCAAAAGAGTATATCAAACGTTCTTGGAATCGATGTTATGATGTGGGACTAAACCGAGAGAATGCAGCTGATGACCAAATTATATCTACAAAAAATATAAAAGAACTACAGAAGGAAAATAGGTTGTTGCTTTCAGTAACGAAGGAAGTATTGGAAAAGATGTTACCTTTGATGAATGTAACAGAACACATTGTATTACTAGTTGATTCTAATGGATATGTAATTTATAGGATTGGAAATGTAAAGGTGGCGACGAAAGCACAAGCTGTCCAATTACAAGTAGGAGCAAATTGGAAAGAAGAGCATAAAGGCACAAATGCTATTGGTATTGCATTGGAAGATCAGCAAACAAATATAATTATTGGGAAAGACCACTTCTTTAAAGAGAATCAGTTTCTTTCATGTACTGCTTCACCTATCTATTCAGGGGAAGGAAAGTTATTAGGAGTAATTGATATTAGTAGTGCCAATGAACATTTTTCTATCCATGCGCATATGTTATCTATTTCTATTGCAACTGCTATACAAAATAAAATATTGTTTGAACAATCAAAAGAAGACCACCTCCTTTCTCTTAAGGAATTAGATTATACATTCAATTTACACAACAAACCTATCTTATCAATTGATAAGGAGCGAACGATTGTTAGAGCTAATGACGCAGCGAGGAGATTACTAGGAGATGACTGTATTGGGACACCTTTTCAAATTATAAGAGGATTTGAAGTTGAAACGATTATAGATCGAACTCCAAAACAATTTCGTTCAGTAGCTGTCTTTGAAGGTCATCATGAGAAAAAGAAAGCAAATGATAATTATTGCTTTAAAAATATTATAGGTTCTTGTCAAACAATTGTTGACGTTAAGAAAGTAGCACAAAAGGCTGCAAGGTATGATTATAATGTGCTTATTACAGGAGAGAGTGGGACAGGCAAGGAAATATTTGCCCAATCGATTCATTATGCTAGTGAACGTAAGAATGAACCATTTCTTGCAGTGAATTGTAGCGCAATTCCCGACAGCCTTATAGAGAGTGAATTGTTTGGGTATGAAGCAGGAGCATTTACAGGTGCAGATCGATCAGGTAAGAAGGGTAAGTTTGTCGCAGCACATAAGGGTACTATTTTTCTTGATGAAATAGGGGATATGTCATTAAGAGGACAAGCTGCTTTGTTACGTGTGTTACAAGAACGGGTAGTTACACCAGTTGGGGCGGTTGAACCTAAAAGGATTAATACGAGAGTTATTGCAGCAACACATCGAGATTTGTTGAAGGAAGTGAAGAAAGGTAATTTTCGTGAGGATCTTTATTATCGGTTGAAAGAAATTTCATTAAGCTTACCTTCACTACGAGACCGAGCGGATATAAGTGAATTGGTGGAACATTTCCTTCAAACAGAACATCCATCAATGAAGTTGACTGATGATGCTTGGCGAAAAATTAAAAGTTATCACTGGCCAGGAAATATCCGAGAGTTGAGAAGTAGTATCGTACAAGCTATTTTTTTGGCGGATTACGATGTAATTGAAGCGAGACATATCCAAATTCGAACAAACGTACAAGAGAACATGAGAGAGCTTAAAACATTGAAGGAACTTGAAAAGGAAGCAATTGAGAGTGCTTTGCAAGAGTCGGGAGGTAATATAACGGTCACAGCCAAAATACTAGGTATTGGTAGAAATACGTTATATCGAAAAATGAAAGAATTTCAAATACAAACCTGCTACTAATTATTGTAGCAGGTTTGTTCATTATGTTTAGAAAATGAGATGTGCACATAAAGTGATAATTGGTAATGTAATAAGTGTTCTTAGAATAAAAATCACAAATAATTCCCAAATTGAAATAGGAATTTTTGACCCTAGTAAGAGTCCTCCTACTTCAGACATATAGATTAATTGAGTAACAGAAACGGCAGCAATAATAAATCGTGTCATTTCACTTTCAATGCCACTTCCAATAATTGAAGGTAAAAACATATCTGCAAAACCAACAATTAATGTTTGGGAAGCTTCTGCCGCTTCAGGGATTTGTAGTAATTCTAATAATGGGATAAAAGGTATCCCAAGCCACGTGAAGATCGGAGTATATTCAGCGACAATAAGTGCTAAAGTACCAAGAGCCATAACAATTGGAGCAACACCCATCCACATGTCAAGAATATTCTTCAAACCATCTTTGAAAAACTCAGTAACACTTTTATTCGTTTTTGCTTTTTCAGTTGCTTGTGTAATGCCCCATTGCCAAGCGTTATACCCTGATGGAATAAGTTCTTTATCTTCAGACAAATCCTGATTATAGTACGAATCTTCCTTACGAGAAAGAGGTGGTATACGTGGTAATATGAGTGCAGCTACAAGTCCAGCTGCAATAATTGTTAAGTAATAAGGTACAAATAAATGACTTAATTCGACTTGAGCAAGGATGACTAAACTGAATGTAATTGAAACAACAGAGAAGGTTGTTCCGATAACTGCAGACTCCCTTTTTGTATAATACCCTTCTTCGTACTGTTTACTTGTTAGTAACACACCAATTGTACCATCGCCCATCCATGATGCCATACAATCAATAGAAGAACGTCCTGGTAATGTAAATAATGGTCGCATGATCTTTGTAAGTAATGCTCCACATAGTTCAAGTAGACCAAAGTTTAATAATAAGGGTAGAAATAATCCTGCAAATAAAAATACTGAGAATAATACAGGCAGTAGATCATTTAATAAGAGTCCACCAGTATTCTCAGAGATAATTGCAGCAGGTCCTACTTGTAGTAATGTTAAGATAGCAAACACCATTCCAAGCACTCTAATTAAAACCCATACCGGCGACACATCAAGTAAGCTACGTAAAAAGCTTGGTTTGTCAGTTGGCCACTGAATGAATTTTGCTAGGATTGTTCCAACAAATGTAATTGTAATAATAATAGTCATGATTGCTGGTAATAAATCTTCTAACATCCCTTGTACAAAGTTAGAAAGTACAGCGATAGGGATCGTTATCTCCCCAGCGTATGAAATAGGTGTCATAAACAAGAAAATCCCTAATAGTGAAGGGAGAAGGAACTTGAGATAGCTAGTAGGTGAAATTTGTTGTTTATTCATTTGATGTCCCCCTTACGGTGCAATAATATAATATACAAATTTGTGTAGGTTTTATTCAAAAAAAGATGAAACACTATAATAATATAGTTTATTTATCGGATTTTATCAAGGCGTGTTTCGATGAAATGCTAATAATTATTCATTTTTATTGTATGATTGTATAGGGGATTGGGGAGAAACCGTTTGTTCTGTAAGTTTCAAGTTAGTGATGAAATTTCGATAAGAAACTTCAAATATTAAGTAGTTAAATGTTTCATGTGAAACAAAAGTTGACATTTTTCTCGTAAAAATCCACTTATTTTATCTTATCTTATGCAAAATTGCGTGATACAAAAATTAAAAGTTGAATTAGACTTTTGGGTAGTTTAATGGGTTTTTCGAAAAAGCATTCCCTTGTTATTTTTTACAACTGCTCAATACGATAACAAATAATATTTTTTATCGAAACTTGTATGGAAGGATGTGATTTAATAATTAGGAAAGGTGATAAACATGCAACGAGAAGCATATTACGACAATGCGAGGTTTTTATTGATCACATTAGTCGTATTTGGACATTTATTAACACCTTTTGTTGGAGAAAGTCAGATTGGATCGACACTTTATCGGTTTATTTATACATTCCATATGCCAGCTTTTATTTTACTAGCAGGGTTCTTTGCAAAAGGTTTTCATAAGGAAGGATACTTGAAAAAAATTTTTTTCAAGCTGCTCATCCCATATTTTATTTTTCAAATCGTTTATAGTCTTTATTATGTATTAATGAATTACAAAGGTTCATTAACAATAGATTTTTTTCTTCCTCAATGGTCATTATGGTTTTTGTTAAGTTTGTTTTTTTGGAATGCTCTATTATTCGTAATTACAAAACTTCAACCAAAATGGGCTTTGACTGTTTCTCTAACAATTAGTTTATTAATTGGATATGTAGATTTTGTTGGGCAATATTTAAGCTTGTCAAGAACCTTTGTTTTCTTACCAATCTTTTTAATAGGGTTTTATATGAAGAAAGAACACTTTGTATGGATGAAGCAACCAACGGTTCAAATTGTCTCAGCTAGTATATTATTAACAACATTGATTAGCTTTTTCTATTTGCCTCAATTTAATACAGATTGGTTACTCGGTTCAATGTCATATGAACAACTTGATGTTGGAGTTATGGGTGGATTATATCGATTTGGATGGTATATGTTAACACTTATAAATATGTTTAGCTTTTTGTCGTTAGTTCCAACTAAAAAGTTTTATTTTACTGATTTCGGAGCACGGACATTGTATGTATATTTGTTACATGGATTTATAATTCAATATGCAAGAAATGAAAAAGTATTACATTTAGAAAATGGATTTGATTTGATCATATTGGCTGCACTGTCTATAGGATTAACGATAGTTTTATCAAGTAAATTAATTAATGCAGTTGCACAACCATTAATTGATTTAAGAGTAACTAAAATGAAATATTATTTATCACGTGTCAGATGATCAAGAAATTTCAAATTAAAATTTTTGTCAATGTAACACATAGTGATTTAAAGAAATAACTAATAATCTAGTTAGATTGTGAAATAACATGCCTCAATTGGATACGGTTTGAAGAAGAGAGTATTATCTTTCAAAGTGAAGGTAATACACATGAATGAAGACAAGTTGGCTATGGATAAACATAGCCAACTTGTCTTCGATTTATTATTCTACAACATATGTAACAATGAGCGGTTCAATACTATCTAACATATTGATAGCATAAACAGAGTACACAGTATTCTTGTCTAATTTTGTACCTGATAGGTCAAGAACTGGTTGTTCATTATCACTTGTTACAACTTCGAAATTATAAGTATCTGCTTCTAGTTCTACAAAATCAGTAATATCTTTAAATGATACGTCCTCAAAAACAACTTTATCATCCTTTAGTCCAACGTTAACTGGTGGGGCATCAGGTGAAAAATGACCGACACGTATTTTAGTCATGCCTTCGGTAAGAGCAAGGTCATCTTCAGATATAACGAGTTCAATGTTATCTACAGTATTAACAGCAGCCACGGTGTATGCTTTATCTGCATCAGTTGTTATATCAGCTTCAATAACAGGGTCTTGTTCATCTTCAGTACCTGTTGCGTAAATTTTAACCTCGTGTTCACCAGCTGAAAGTGTTAAATAGTCTGTTACAGCTTTGAATGCTGCATTTTCAACAACAATTTCTCCATCAATAACAATATCTACTGCTGGGGCATCTGGTGAAGCATGAATGATACGAACCATAGAAGTATTTTGAACTTCCTTCGCAAATGTAGCATTTGCGGTGACAACCACAAACGATAGGATTAAGAAGCTAATAATAAGTGAAATCGTTTTTTTCATTTTGTTACACTCCTTTTCAAAGTTATATTCGCAGTTATTTTGGCTTGTATTCTGCCATTTATACAGCCTATTAGAAAATGAACCTTTCCATAGTTAATTTGAACGTAATTATTACTTTTTTTGTTATGTCAACTTTTATTAAAAAGTAACCTTTTTATTGAAGGTTTTAGCTTCATAAATCAAGTTCATAAAAGCAATATCCTTTAGTTTGAGAAGTAGGAAAAATCACGTATAGTAAGGGATAAGGAGTGATGAAGGTGAGTGAAATTCAAATTTTAGATGGTAGTAAGATGGAAGATGTGATTAAGTTATCAGAATTTGCTTTTCAATATGTTTTATCTGAAGATCAAAAAGAAAAGCAACAAAGCTGGTATGGACGCCATAAGATATTTGGGATGAACGATGGTCAAAACCTTGCTTCAAAATTGCATCTCGTGCCGTTACATACATATATTCACGGAACATCCTATAAAATGGGCGGCATTGCTGCTGTTGCGACTTGGCCAGAATATCGTAGGCAGGGAATGGTGAAGCAACTGATGATAGAGAGCCTACGTGTGATGAAAGAAGAAGGTTATCTCTTGTCATATTTGCACCCATTTTCAGTCTCTTTTTATCGGAAATACGGATGGGAGACGTTAACCTCTGTTAAGAAATATAAGCTACCACTCAACAAGCTTTCATTTAGTAAGACAACTGGAAGTGTAAAAAGAGTAGGCTCGGATATTCCGTTGTTAAATGGTATTTATGAAGCATATTGTGAGCAGTATAATGGATTGTTGCAACGTTCAGAGTGGTGGTGGAGAAATCGTGTATTTTCAGAGGATGAACATGCTACCGTTTGGTTTGACAACGAGAATAATCCCAAAGGTTATATGATTTATACGGTAAGTGACAAACTTATGAAAATTGAGGAATTTGTGCATTTAAATGTACAGGCACAATTAGGTTTACTTCAATTTATACGTAATCATGATTCAATGGCAGAGAAAGTTGAAATGTTCATGCCTGAAAATGATAAACTTTCTTATCTACTAGATGAACCAACAATTGAACAAGTGACAGAAACATATTACATGAGTCGAATTGTGGATGCACACAGCTTTTTGAAACAATATCCGTTTGAACAAGAGGATGGAGAGACGTTGTTTCTACACATTTCAGATGAGTATGCTAGTTGGAATAGTGGAACATACCGGATAGGGAAAAATGATGTTGAGTTTTTCCCAGAAAAGAAAGAGAAGAAAGCATGTAGTCAGGCTCCTAAACGAGGAATAAGGTGTGATATTCAAACATTGACAACATTGTTGCTAGGATATCAAAAAACAAGCTTTTTATATGAGACTGGAAAGTTACAAGGAGACGTATCGGATGTGAAGCGATTTGAAAAATGGATTCCGTCAAAAGACACATACTTCTTAGATTTTTATTGAGTAGATAATGATTTATATGGATATTTATATTAAGAAACTAGGTATGAAGAGGGCGATTAGATGAATATTCCAATAAAAGGGTTACTGCACCAAATGAAAAATGAACTTGAATTGGCCGATAGAAAAGTTACATTGGAGGAAAAACAAGCTGTAAGAGAGCATGTTCACGCCATAAAGACATTATGTGAATTAATATTAAATGAAGGTGAAAATGATAAAAGTTATACACCAACTGTAAGAGTAGATGATCAAAGAGATAGCTTTCAAGAGCATCTCCATATGATGGAACATGGTAAAGGGAAGCCAGTTATACCAACAACGAGTCCATCTACAAAATCATTACAAGGTAAGAAGATAATAGAAGATGATGCAAATGGAGATTCACTATTTGATTTTTAAATAGATTGTACGTAGTAGTTATGATTGATAATTTGAAAAGAGAAGTTTAGAGAGTTGTAGTTAATTGTCAAAATAGTTTATGATGAAGGAAACGATACTAACAAAAGGTGAATGTCTATGTTAAAAACTTTTATGATTTTAGGAAGTGTGAATGCATTCCTATCAGTAGCATTAGGTGCCTTTGGTGCACATGGGTTAGAGGGGAAGTTATCAGAAAGAATGATAACCATTTGGGAGAAAGGTGTTAACTATCAAATGTTCCATTCTATTGGCCTGTTTGTAGTAGCCCTTGCTTCTTCCAAAATAACAAATTCTGCGCTAATGACATGGTCAGGTTGGTTAATGTTTGTAGGTATTATATTGTTCTCAGGAAGTCTGTACGTGTTAAGTACAACTGGGATAACGAAGCTTGGGATGATCACACCACTCGGTGGTGTTGCATTTCTCATTGCGTGGACATTGCTTGCGATTGCTGCATTCAAACATCTATAATACAAAAAAAGTTGCCTTACATACAAGGCAACTTTTTTTGTATGGAAATGTAACGTGATGAGGTGGCTAGCTTCAAGTGCTACTGATTTGATTATAAGAGTCAATTTATCAAGAATGTAATTTAGATATTCTAATCATTGCATAGATAGGAAGGTATATTACGTAACTCAACTCTTATTCATGAGTGTTAGGTTTGTATTTTTTAGTATGGCAAATCATAATTTACTTCTTCGTCAAAGACAACGTAATCAAGGTAAATCATTAATAATAGGTATCGTTTTCCTGTTTCAGGATCACTTAATATGATATGATCACGACCTGCAGCTTCGATTATACCTCTAAAGGTCATCGCATTCCATTCCTTGTTGTTTTCAAATGTCATGTATACAGTAACAGGTTTACCTCTATTTAATCGGAGAATATTTTCGATATAGGATTCTTCTAGCGGTAGCATGCCAGGAATATTAGAGTATGGTGATTTTGGTGGCCCAGCAGTACTTGGTCCAGTTTGTGGTATAGGTCCCCCGGTAGTATAACCAGGCGGAAAGCCATAGGAATAGGAAGGTTGTTGTCGACCTCCATATACGTTTTGGTAAGGTGAATAATAATCTTGTTTCATAAGACTCCTCCTCATCATTCATAATTAAAATGTTCGGTAAACGCTAGGGCAATTGGCTTCAAGAGGTGTGAAAAAGCAATGAGACTTGTATCGTCCAGAATTCCACTGATCATACCATTGAGCTGGACAATCACCTTCTGGTCTAAAGAACCATAATGAATTGCTTGCTGGATCAAGACGCATTCCCTTAATTGCTTTTCGGGCTAATTCAATATCCTTTTCTCTAGCCCTTTGATAAAAATATCCTTTTTGAGTTGCTTCAAAGCCACCAGGAGACTGGAAGACCATTCTTCTCATTGAGTCAATATCCTTAAAGTCAAGGCAGTTAGCACGGATGCGATTTACACCTACATTTCCAACCATTAACATGCCAAGTTGACCGTCGCCTTCTGCTTCAGCACGCATTAACCTCGCTAACAACTTTACATCCATTTCGTTGTATGGAATTACCATCTTTGTTCACCTCACAAGAATGATAAAGAAAAAATAGCAAGTTTAAAGGCTGTCTAAGAAAGGTATTTAATTGGTCGATTATACTTCAGTATTTAAAGTTATGAGATGAGAAACAAGTTTATGACAAAAAAACTCCTTGTGTATGATTTACAACAAGGAGAAAATGAGTTTATTAAATTTATACATGAAGGAAGTTTGAAATTCGTTCTTGCGGTAAGCGAGTTCCCACATAGAAGGATCCGAATTCACCGAAGCGAGCACTTACTTCATCAAAGCGCATTTCGTATATAAGTTTTTTGAATTGTAGAACGTCATCTGAGAATAATGTAACGCCCCATTCCCAATCATCAAAACCAACTGAACCCGTAATAATTTGTTTTACTTTACCTGCATATTGACGACCAATCATTCCATGGCTACGCATCATATTCATGCGTTCTTCCATTGAAAGCATGTACCAGTTATCATCACCTTGACGACGTTTATCCATTGGATAGAAGCAGAGATATTCCCATTGTGGAAGAATAGGTTTAAGACGTGCTTGAATTTGTGGATCTTCGTTTGGATCTTTATCAGCCGGAAGATAGTTACTTAATTCTACAACCGATACATAAGAATAAACCGGAATTGTATAATCAGCAAGTCTAGTTTTATTAAAGGCTGTTTCAATATCACCAAGCTCGTTCATTGTTGGACGAAGTGTCATTAAGACAAAGTCAGCCTTTTGCCCAATTATTTGATAGAAAGCATGGCTACCTACTTTTTCTTCTTGAGTTTCGTTTAACTTATTTAAGAAAGCCTGGAATTCATGAATGATAGCTTCACGCTCATCACTTGAAAGCTGTTTCCAAGCAACCCAATCGATTGAACGGAAATCATGTAGACTATACCAACCTTCTAAAGTTTTTGCTGGTTCGCTCATTTAAGTTCACTCCTTCAATATGTTCGAGAATAGTATGTACACTCCATATAAATATAACATACATGTCATAGAAACACCGAGTTCGAGCATGTAGCAACAGGAATCTTTAAGAATGATTTTTAGATCAAGTTTTAATTGAAAACAAAAGATTCTATTTTTTGAAAAAATAAAGACTTTTATTTGAAAGCGATTACGTAAGATGTGCTTGTTTTAAAAGTATGTAAAAAGCAGTATCCTAATGGAAGCAGTAAAGTATTATTAGTATTTAGAGAAAGTGTCGGTTTGAAAGTATATGAATAGGTAATAGTAAACGTAGACATGTTTCGCTAAAAGTTGAGGATATAATTAATGGAGGTTCAAAATAATGAGTGATTTATTTACTGGTATTAAAGAAAAATTGTCGGGAGAAAAGAAAACAGTTGTTTTTCCTGAGGGAACAGATGAGCGTATCCTAACAGTCGTAAGTCGTTTAGCCAATGAAGATCTTCTACATCCAATAGTAGTAGGAAATGAAGAGGAAGTTCGTAATACAGCAAATTCCCTAAATGTTGAATTGAGTGGTGTTACTATTTTTGATCCTGGAACTTATGAAGAGATGGATATGCTCGTTCAATCATTCGTAGAAAGAAGAAAAGGAAAGTCTACTGAAGAAGATGCACGAAAAATTCTTCAAGATGCTAATTATTTTGGAACAATGCTTGTACATACGAACAAAGCAGATGGTCTTGTGAGTGGAGCAGTACATTCTACAGCAGATACTGTTCGTCCTGCTTTACAAATTATTAAGACTAAAGAAGGCATGAAAAAAACCTCGGGTGCATTTGTTATGGTACGCGGTGATGAGAAATATGTATTTGCTGATTGTGCGATTAACATTTCACCGAATAGCAAAGATTTAGCGGAAATAGCAATAGCAAGTGCTGAAACAGCGAAATTATTTGATATTGATCCTCGTGTTGCGATGTTAAGCTTTTCAACTTACGGTTCGGCAATATCACCTGAAACAGAACGTGTAACAGAAGCGCTTAAATTAGTTAAGGAAGAACGTGATGACCTTGTTATCGATGGTGAATTCCAATTTGATGCAGCATTTGTTCCGTCTGTTGCGGCTAAAAAAGCACCTGATTCAGTTATAAAAGGAGATGCGAACGTGTTCATATTCCCTAGCTTAGAAGCAGGTAATATCGGGTACAAAATTGCACAACGTCTTGGTAACTTCGAAGCTGTAGGCCCTATTCTGCAAGGCTTAAATCGCCCAGTAAACGACCTTTCTCGTGGCTGTAGTGCTGAAGATGTGTACAAGCTTGCGTTGATTACTGCAGCTCAAGCTCTGTAATAACACGAGACTTTATTAGCGTTAGATTCTTACAAGGTTCATAAAAGCAGTCAAGTATGGATAGAATGGATGTTCCATACTTGATTGCTTTTTATCAATCTATCATTTATGGCAAGAAGGTAATATGATTAAGTTAACACTTTCTCATTTCGTTTAAGTATACGTTGGTAGTTATAATCATATAATTGAAATTCCTCTATGCTAAGTTGCATAGGTAATAGTTGTTTGCTATATTCTTTCAGGCGAGTTAGCAGAAGAAACATAAGCGACTGAACGTTTATTTCTTCAAGTAATAATTCGCTTAAAGAAGCCATTGTATTAGGTACGATATGAGGAAAGTCAAATTTAGTTTGCTCATTTTGACGACCAATTTTATAGAATTCACGTATCAATTCAGCTCGTTCGCTCCCACTACCTGTTGCACATAGATAGATTTGTACAGCTACTCCACCGCGAAGTCTCCGTTGGGAAATTCCTGCAAATTTCTTTCCATTAATACTTAAGTCATAGCTACCAGGACAATAGGAGCCCACAATTTCTCTAGCTTCTATTTCAACAGGGTAACCGTGTAACATTTGTTTGATTAAATCAAACATAGCATCATAACCCTTATCAATATTGATTCGTTCTTCTGGTAAGACAAGTGAAATATTAAGAACTCCTTCGTCTAATACAACAGCAAGTCCACCAGAATTACGGACGATTACATTCCATCCTTGTTCTTCGAGAAAAGTAACTGCTTCTGTAATGTACGGTAATCTCGTATCTTGAATACCAAGTACGATTGTATTATGGTGAACCCATGAACGAACAGTAGGGTGTGATTGTCCTTCTCCAATCACTTGGCACAATGTATCATCTATTGCAAATGACTGTAATGCATCAAAAGCTGGACCTAGACTTGTTTGGTCAATTAGCCTCCAAGTATTTTGATGTAATAATGAATGACTCAAGGTCAAGCCCCTCCTTATAAAATGTAAAATAAAACTACCATCTATGTTTAATCTTCAAGGTCTTTTATTGGTGGTTATTTATGATTGGCATCAGTTTATAGCTATACTTGAATATACCATATAGTTAAAGAGCAACTAAATTACCGAACTGCTTAATGTTTTTGTTTTCAAGTAACAATATTCAAAAATAGAGTATTCTCGGTTTCTGATAGATAGAGCAATATGAGTGTTATTCATTATAGCATGGAGGGTTTAGATGTTTGTGAACATGAGAAAAAGAAGAGCCTAGTAAGCTCTTCTTATTCCCATATACACTTGCAGTAAAGATAGAAGTTATATTGTATATAAAAGTGTCAATAGGGAGGAAAGACACTAGTTAACAAAAATTATTTATTGGCAACGCGTTCTAGGTTCCCGTTGCGATCCATTTGAAACGTATTTGCCTTCAAATCATCATCTTCAAACATTACCATTTTTCTTGCACGATTCATGATTTTTACAAGTGCTTCATAGTCACGCTCAATCGTTTCAAATGATTCCTCTTTTTTATGAATTTCGTTTTCTAGTTCTTCAGTCTGCTTGGATAGAAGTGCATTTTGTTGTTTCATTGTTTCAATTTCGTGTTGTAATTCTTCATCGTGCTCAGTTTGTCCATTTTTTAATTCTTGTAAAAACCCAATGACATCATCAATTGAAACATTAAGTTCTGTTTTTCTATCGATCTCATGATAGTCAATAACTGTCTCAGGTGGCGTATATAATGGTTTTGTTTTTAATTTTAGCGCACGCATACGCTGCTTTCGTTCTTTCTTCGAACGTGCAATGTCAGTTGTATGTTTAGCACGAACAATCGCGTTCCAACGGAATCCACAAGCTGCAGATGTACGATTTAATTTATCACCGACTTCATCAAAGGCATTTAACTGCGTACTTCCTTCTCGAATGTGGCGCAGAACTGTTTCTGCAAGCAACTTATCATCTCTTTCACTCCATGCATCTTGTCTTGATTTCATTTAAATTTCCCCTTTCTATTTCAATAAGTTTAATAGAACAAATGTAAATTATAGGTGTGCTAACGCTACACGGTTCCTATATTGAACGATTGGATGTAATTCCATCAGTTGTTCAATGTAGAAGCAGTGAATGATGCAAGAAAATCTCCACTTAATTGTTTAACAATCATATTTTGTAAGTGGTGATTTAAGATATTTAGTTCAGTTACTATTAGGATGACCAAATAGAGAAATAATATACGTATCAAATTAAAAGTGTAATAGAGGTTATTGAAAACGTTGGGGAAAAGTTACATCTGTTTGTGATAAATGCAATAGTTGCATCAATGAAAGCGGCAGTGATAAAATAAATGCCGTCTAGTATAAAACATAATAGAATCAAAATGTAACACGGATATAGATTAGAACAATAATGAGAAAGGGTGAATTAGATGGCGAAGAATGAGTTCCGGGTTTGCGATGACTGCAAAGGCGTTGATGTGAAAACATTGGTTCCGAAGCTGAAGGAAGCTGACTCTAACGCTGATATTCAAATTGGGTGTCAGTCATATTGTGGACCAGGCCGTAAGAAAACTTTTGCGTTTGTGAACAATCGCCCTATCGCTGCGTTAGATGAAGATGCATTGATGGAAAAAGTAATAAAAAAAATGAAAAAATAACGATTAAAACCGTGTTGCGACAGCAGTACGGTTTTTTTATGGAAAACATATAAAATTTATAGATATAACATACTAAAAACATGATTGAATTGATCAAGGATAAGTGATTACTTCGTCCTATAATTATAAACTTTTTATGAAGAAATGTTTAGAGATATACAATCGTTTAATCAAAGGAGTTATGATGAGGTAGTGCCAGTTAACTAGACTATTATCAATCGTTACGAGCTTTTTGTATTTTATTTATTGCATGTATAATAGAGCGAGATAATCAATCGAAGGGAAGGAGCCCCTAACGTTGAAAAATTATGCAACGATGCAATTGAGTGAAGAGAAAGTGTTCAAAGACCCTGTTCATCGTTATGTTCATGTACGTGATTTATTAATTTGGGACTTAATAGGTACAAAAGAGTTTCAGCGTTTACGTCGTGTTCGTCAGCTTGGCACGTCGTATTTGACGTTTCATGGGGCAGAGCACAGCCGTTTTAATCATTCCCTCGGAGTATATGAAATTATACGAAGAATCATCGACCGTTTTGAGGGTTATGAGAATTGGAATAGGAATGAACGATTACTTTGTTTAGCAGCAGCTCTACTGCATGACGTCGGTCACGGACCATTTTCACATTCTTTTGAGAAAGTATTTTCACTAGATCATGAAGAATGGACTCGTAAGATTATTCTAGGTAACACGCAAGTTCATGAAGTGTTGCAGCGAGTAAGTGCTGACTTTCCTGAGAAGGTCGCAGATGTGATTAATAAAACATATGAAAATAAATTAGTAGTTAGCTTAATATCAAGCCAGATAGATGCAGATAGAATGGATTATTTACAGCGTGATGCGTATTATACAGGCGTAAGTTATGGCCATTTCGATATGGAACGTATTTTACGTGTGATGCGACCTACTGAGGAACAGGCAGTTATTAAGAAAACAGGGATGCATGCGGTTGAAGACTACATAATGAGTCGCTACCAAATGTACTGGCAAGTGTATTTTCACCCTGTTACACGTAGTGCCGAAGTGATTCTTACAAAAATCTTTAAGCGTGTTAAGGAACTGTATAAAACGGGTTATAGCTTCTTATATGAACCGATTCATTTCTATGCCTTCTTTGAGGAAGATGTATCTTTGCAAGATTATTTGAGATTAGATGAATCGATTGTGTTGTTCTATTTTCAAATGTGGCAAGAAGAAAAGGATGAAATATTAAGAGATTTATGCCAACGATTTATGAACCGAAAGCTCTTTAAATATGCTGAATTTAACCCAATTAACTTAGCACAATGGGAAGAGTTGAAAAACTTGTTCCGAGTTGCGGGATTAAACACAGACTATTATTTAGTAATGGATTCATCTTCTGATTTACCGTACGATTTTTATCGTCCTGGTGAAGAAGGAGAACGAGTCCCTATCTACTTATCAATGCCAAATGGCGAATTACGGGAATTATCAAGGGAATCAGAAATTGTTGAATCAATCTCAGGGAAAACAAGAACAGATCATAAGTTATACTTTCCAGAAGATAAAATCAATGAACTTCCAGATGACAGTCAAGTCAAGCGCAGAATTATGGAAATATTGCAAGGATAGGAGATGAATCGGTTTGTTTGATCATCATGTAAAGATATTGAAAGTGTTGGAGGATGCAGAAGAAGTTATTGGAAGAAAGAAATTGCAGAAGATCATTTATATTGCGAAGAAGTTAGAGTATCCATTTAGCGAAAAGTACAACTTTCATTTTTATGGCCCTTATTCTGAAGAATTAACGTTACGTATCGAGGAATTAGGAAATCTAGGTTTTTTAAATGAGATAAGAGAGAAAAAAGGTCGCTCCTTTCAATATCGTTATTCTCTTACTGAAAAAGGGAGTGGATTTCTGCAACAATACCAAATTGAATTACCTCCAATGCGTGAATATGTTAAAAAGGTCAATTGCCAAAGCTCTAGATTCCTTGAACTAGTCTCTACAATTCTCTATTTTGATGACTTGTCAAAAGCTCATGTAATAGAAAAGATCTATGCAATAAAGAGTGAGCAAAACTACGCAGAAGAAGAGATTCAGGAAGCTTATCGTTATATTAATGACTTAAAGCAGCTCTCTGAAGTGTTACAACATAGTTAAGAGATTAAGGAGCGTATTTAGGGTGATGAAAGCACCAGTATGCACGATTACTTATAACTTCATATTAATGAAGTTCATAGATGGGTATCTAAATACGATTCCTTATTTTAAAAAAATGGTCACCTCAATTGAGGTGACCATCTTTATTATTCTTGGTCGCTTAGACGTTTGCCTGCAACACCGTAATGATTTTTCGTCATTTCTTCAATAAATACTGTAATACGTTCTTTTGGAGCTCCTGTTGTTTCACTAACAGCATCTGTTACTTTTTCTACAAGTGCTTTTTTTTGGTCATCAGAACGACCTTCAAGCATTTTTACAGTTACGTATGGCATGATGTCTCTCTCCTTTAATACATAGTTCAACATGTATTGTTCGCAAAAAATGTAGAAATTCCTCTTTTTTTATCTTATTTTTTGAATTTACTTTAGATGAAATCAATAAAATTTGTATGATAAAATAAAGTGAAACTTCCATCAGTTGGGATATTACTTTCATCCTAATGGGTGGTTAGATGAACCGATTATACAATGATAGAACGAGTTAGTTCGTAATAAACTATGCATATATTCTTATAAGAAAAAGGAGCGGTAATAAATGAGCGAAAAGAAGCTTGGGTTTAATATTATAAAAAATGATCCGACCGATGGACATGGCGGTTACGGCACAGGAGCGTTAAGCTTGGAGAATGTTTCACCCGTAATTGTAGATGTTGAAAATGGTGAAGCATCTGTTGATGTAGGTGCACTGCATGCAAGAAGTGCAATTGAAAAACGAATTAAGTTTACTCCTAATAAAGAAGATGTGCCAAACGGGAAGTTGTATTGGCTCGTATGGGTTACGGTTCAACGTGGGGAGAAAGGACCTGAGTATGCGGGTGTAGGAGCTTGTGAAATGTTAATTGATGCGGAAAGTCGTCGTGGGTACAAGTCTATGCCTGAACATGTTAATCATATGGATAAAGCTTTAAAAGGAAAGTTAGTTGTTGATAATATGGATGAAAAATCAAAAATAATTCTCGCTGATTTTTTGAAAAACTTCAATGATGGTGAAATATGGAGAAACACACGTGAAGAAATTCATGAATCTTTAAGATGACCGTATAAATTGTGCTGTATTTGAAATAACGTTCAGAGATAGTTTTAGCACTACATGACAAGAAATAATAATTATTGTCGGAAAATGTATGAATTCTTTTTGAACATTGTGTGAAAACCTTGAGCTTTTTGTCAAAAGAAAGTAAACTGTCTTTAAAGTCTACTAACACACTTTTAGACTAGGACATAAAAAAGTCGAGATCTCCCTCAAGATCTCGACTTTTTTGTGAACTTTTTTATATCTAAATCGTCTTTCACGGTGCTAGATTAGAAAGAAAAAAGCTCCTTCCACCAACTTTTTTGTTCAGGCACCTCTGGCTGTGCATCCAGATCTTCATGAAGATGTTCATTACAATATTGTGTCGGTTCAGTTCCTTCTAAATAATAGACGAATCTTTTATTCGGGCAGCTCTCTGTTGCTAACTTTCCATTATCAGGATTAATATATTTTCCAACAACTGTTTTTGGTTTCTTAAATGAGTGAACAGGCATGCCAGTATGGGCATCTTCCATAAACTGTGCCCAAATGTACTTAGAATACTGTTTCTCTCGCGGTGAAGTAATTTCTTTTCCTTTATCATAACCAATCCATACTGCAGTTGTTAGCTGAGGAGAAAAGCCTACCATCCAACTGTCTGTTTCAGTTGTACCTGATTTTCCTGCATAAGGCCGAGTTAGGCTATGGCGAATGTCACGCCCTGTTACAGTCGTATAATCATTTAATGAAGGGTCAAACATACCTGTCATTAACTGTGTGGTAACATAAGTAGCTGCTTCATTCAAAATTTGTTTTTGCTCTGGCATTTCATTCTCAAACAGTATTTTTCCATTATAGTCAGTAATCTTCTGAATGAAGATTGGTTGTACCTGTTTTCCATTATTTGCGAAATGACTGTATGCTTGAGCCATTTCGATTAATTTTACTGATGAAGTCCCTAATGCTAGTGATGGAACTGCTAACAAGTCACTAGAGATTCCTATTTCCTTTGCGGTGTCTACTAACTTCTCTGGACCTAAAAACATATGTGCTTTGACTGCGTATATGTTATCTGATAATGCAATGGCCTGAGCCAAAGTTATAAAGTCGTTTGCATAATAATTATTGTAATTACTCGGTGTATATGTCGCTTTTCCTTCATCATAACGGAACGTCATAGGTTCACTACGCATGACGGTTGAGGGTGTAAAACCATTATCAATCGCATTATAAAAAAGAATAGGTTTGAAAGTTGAACCAGGCATCCTAATTGCTTGAACTGCACGATTGTATGGACTTTCTTCATAACTTCTGCCACCTACTAATGCTTTAACAGCACCAGAGTAAGGGTCCATGGCTATTAAAGATGCTTGAATATTTGAATCTTCCCTAATAATTTGCTCAAAAGATTTCTCAGCTGCTTGCTGCATGAAAGGATCGAGAGTCGTATGTACTCTTAACCCTCCTTGAGCAAGTGTCTGCTCATCAAAGTTTAGTTCATCTTGGAGAGTTTTTCTAACGATATCTTGAAAATATGGGGCAATTCCAATGGCTGTTGTTTCGTTTTTATTAAAAATAATAGACTCATTCATTGCAGCTTGTGCATCCTCTATACTGAGTAGTTCTTGTGCAACCATTGCATTTAAAACAACTGCTTGACGCTTTTTCGAATTCTCATAATTAAGAAATGGAGAATAATGACTAGGTGCCTTAGGAATTCCTGCAAGTAAGCTCGCTTCACTTAATGAAAGATCTAAAGCTGATTTATTGAAATAATGTTTTGCAGCTGCTTCAATGCCATACATACCGTTGCCATAATAAATAGTATTAAGATAGCCTTCGAGTATTTCATCTTTAGAATAATTTGTTTCAAGACGAATGGTATAGAGTGCTTCATTTAATTTACGGGTCCAAGTTTTTTCATGACTCAAATACAAATTACGGGCATATTGCTGTGTGATTGTGCTTGCTCCTTGTACCTTTGCACCAGCTTTAATATCAGCAATTGCTGCACCAGCGATACGTTTGAGATCGAAACCGAAATGCTTGAAAAATTTACGATCCTCTACAGATAATGTAGCATCGATTACATGGGGAGAAATCTCTTCAAGCTCAACCCAATATCTCTCTTCTCCATAGTGACTTTCACCAATCACTGTTCCATCATTTGCATAGAACACACTTGTTTGAGATACATTAAGTGGTGGAGGACCTTGGACAACACCATAAATGAACGCACTAAATATAACTAACATTAAACTAATAATTATGAGAATAGCAATAAACAATAGTGCGCGTATCCATTTCCAAGAGCGTTGAATTCGTTCAGTTATGATTTCCATTACATAGACACCCCCCTTAATATTTAAGTAATAAGAAATGCTTAAACCTCTACTATTATGGGAACAAAACGATTCTTTTAAACATTTAAAAATTATTCTTGCAATTTTTGCGTGATCCACTA
The DNA here is from genome assembly GCF_001742425.1 of Bacillus solimangrovi. GTDB lineage: Bacteria > Bacillota > Bacilli > Bacillales > Bacillaceae_N > Bacillus_AV > Bacillus_AV solimangrovi. The sequence continues at coordinate 16,738 of NZ_MJEH01000014.1, read as the reverse complement.
TACTTTTCTTGTACTTTGAGTAAATGACTATACGTTCTCAAGTTCATTACTATGGATTGTTAAATTCGTTATAGATAATAGATTGTTATTAAATAGTGAATTAAATGAAAAGGAATGGTGAATAAGATGGAATTATGGTTCACAGAAAAGCAAACAAAATCATTCGGTATTACTGCAAAAGTAAAACGTACATTACATACTGAAAAAACAGATTTTCAAGATTTAGATATGATTGAAACAGAAGAGTTCGGTAATATGCTAGTACTAGATGGTATGGTTATGACTACGCAAAAGGACGAGTTTGTCTATCATGAGATGGTAGCGCACGTACCGTTGTTTACTCATCCGAATCCAAAGCATGTACTTGTTGTTGGTGGCGGTGATGGCGGTGTTATTCGTGAAGTATTGAAGCATCCAAGTGTTGAAAAGGCAGTTTTAGTTGAAATTGATGGGAAAGTAATTGAGTATTCTAAGAAATACTTACCTGAAATTGCTGGAGAACTAGAAAATTCACGTGTTGAAGTAAAAGTAGACGATGGATTCATGCATATTGCAAAAAGCGAAAATGAATATGACGTAATCATGGTTGATTCTACGGAGCCAGTTGGTCCTGCAGCAAACTTGTTTACTAAAGGATTCTATGCAGGTATTTCGAAAGCGTTAAAAGATGATGGTATATTTGTGGCGCAAACAGATAACCCATGGTTTAAGGCTGACTTAATCTCACAAGTGTTTTCTGATGTGAAGGAAATATTCCCATTAACACGTTTGTATACAGCTAATATCCCTACTTACCCAAGTGGATTATGGACATTCACAATCGGTTCTAAGAAACATGATCCTTTAGAAGTAAGTGAAGAACGTTTTCATGATATTGAAACAAAATATTATACGAAGGAATTGCACAGAGCCGCATTCGCACTGCCAAAATTCGTTCAAGATTTAACAAAATAGGGGGATCCTCAATGCGATTCGATGAAGCTTATTCTGGAAATGTATTTATTATGAGCAACCCAAATTTTGATGAGAGTCAGGCTGTCATCTATGGGATGCCTATGGATTGGACTGTTAGCTTTAGACCGGGATCACGGTTTGGCCCGGCACGAGTTCGAGAAGTGTCACTCGGTCTTGAGGAATACAGCCCGTATGCGGACCGTCACTTAGAAGAAGTTAATTACTTCGATGCTGGAGATATCCCATTACCGTTCGGAAATCCACAACGTAGTATAGATATGATTGAAGAGTATGTTGAGAAGATTTTAGATGCTGGTAAGTACCCGCTTGGAATCGGAGGGGAACATCTTGTTACATGGCCAGTTATTAAGGCTATGCACCGTAAATACCCTGATATGGCACTAATTCATATTGATGCCCATGCTGATTTGCGTGAGGAATATGAAGGAGAACCGTTATCACATTCAACTCCGGTTCGAAAAGCATGTAATTTAATTGGTCCCGAAAACGTCTATTCATTCGGAATCCGTTCAGGAATGCGTGAGGAATTTGCATATGCGAAAGAGTCCGGTATGTATATGGCGAAGTTTGATGTAGCTGAACCATTGAAAGAGGTACTACCGAAGCTTGCTGGACGTAATGTTTATGTAACGATTGACATTGATGTATTAGACCCGGCACATGCCCCTGGTACAGGCACTGCTGAAGCGGGGGGTATTACTTCAAAAGAATTGCTCGAAGCAATTATGGCAATCTCTAATTCAGATATTAATGTTATCGGTTCCGATATTGTTGAAGTTGCTCCACAGTATGATTCGAGTGAGCAAACCCAAATTGCAGCGAGTAAATTTATTCGTGAAATGTTACTAGGTTGGGTTAAATAGATGAAAAGAGCATCTTCTTTGCTTATAAGAAGATGCTTTTATTTATCATTTCTTTATTAATAGAAGAGCTCTATAATTGGAGGTTCCTGTATAATGGGATGTTCAAAAAGTCCGAGAAATGACTGTATTTGCACAGGATGTGTTGATCCCACGTTGGCGATTGAAGTGGCAGGTTTTAGTGGCGCTTCCTGCATAACTTATTCGGCAAATACTAACTCGTATGTATCTGCGTATGCAAGTGTTTTGGAGAAGTAAATTCCACAATACAAGGCAACAGAGATGTTTTTCAGTGCAGTGGTCTCACTCCGGTACCGGGACCTTCGCTGACTTGTTCTTCTCCGTCTTTTGTCCTCCTTTTTGAACACTCTCTATACGGTGTACTATTGAACGAACGATACATAGAAAGGCATTTGCTTAACCGTTCTGAACTTGTATAATAGTTTCGTAAATATGTTAGAATGTTAAAGTTAAGCAAATTTATTTTTATTATTTAGTGCAGTAAATAAATGAAAGAAAGTTCTATCTAGCAAGAGTTTCGCTTAAATCACGTTAATGTGTATAAAGGACGTGTGACAATTGTCTAATGAAAAACAGCAAATTGATGTAAGGTTAGTAACAGAGATTCGTGATGCAGGAAGGCATGAAACGATTGTGATCGAATCTTCTGGTATGAAATATAAGAAAAATGATTCACTTTTTCTTTCCTTTGAAGAAAATTTAGAAGGTATTGATAAAGTAAAAACGATTATGAAACTCACAGAAAATGAGTTATTCATCATGCGTTCTGGTGGTGTGACAATGCGACAAAACTTCCGAGTAGGGGAGTTGCTAGCTGGTTCGTATCAAAGTCCGTATGGAACGATGGCAATGGAAACGAAAACAGAACGCATACATTATCAATTCAATGATAAAAAACGAGAAGGAAAGCTTGATCTTGCGTATCGTTTGAAGATGCAAGCTGAAGAAGCAGGGCGTTATCGTTTGACGCTCACATATAAGGAGGTCTAATAGATGAATATTGTAGAACAAGTGAAAGAACGTTTGAAGGAAGAAATTAAGCAAGCCGTTTTGAAGGCTGAATTAGCTACAAATGAGGAAGTACCAAATGTCGTTTTAGAATTGCCAAAGGATAAAGAACATGGTGATTATGCAACAAACATGGCGATGCAACTTGCACGTATTGCGAAGAAAGCACCACGCATGATAGCTGATGATATTGTTGCGAATTTTGACAAGTCCAAAGCATCTATTGAAAAAATTGAAATTGCAGGGCCTGGATTTATCAACTTTTATATGAACAATAGTTATTTAACGGACTTAGTTACTACTGTACTTAATGCAGGTGATACTTATGGGGAAACGAATACAGGTCAGAATGAAAAGATTCAAGTTGAATTCGTTTCAGCAAACCCAACGGGAGATCTTCACCTCGGACATGCTCGTGGTGCAGCAGTAGGTGATACATTGTGTAATGTATTAGATAAAGCTGGGTATGAGGTCGAGCGCGAATATTACATTAATGATGCAGGTAATCAAATTCATAACCTTGCATTATCAGTGGAAGCAAGGTATTTAGAAGCATTAGGTAAGGAAAGTGAGATGCCTGAAGATGGGTATCGTGGAGCGGATATCGTAGAAATAGGTAAAGAGCTAGCGAAAGAATTCGATGAGACATTGTTAGAAAAAGACGATGAAGAGCGTTATGAATTCTTCCGTCAACATGGATTGAAATATGAGCTTGCTAAGCTACAAAAGGATTTGAAAGCTTTCCGTGTAGAGTTTGATCATTACTTCTCTGAAACATCATTATATGAATCAGATAAAATTACAGAAGCTCTAGATACATTAAAGGCAAATGGTTATGTATACGAAAAAGATGGTGCAGTATGGTTCGAAACGACAAAGTTTAATGATGATAAAGATCGCGTACTCATTAAACAAGATGGTTCTTACACTTATTTAACACCAGATATTGCTTACCATCAAGATAAGCTGAAGCGTGGTTTCGATAAGCTGATTAATATTTGGGGTGCAGACCATCACGGATATATTCCACGTATGAAGGCAGCTATTCAAGCTCTAGGAAACGATAAAGATACGCTTGAAGTTGAAATTATTCAAATGGTAAATCTGTTCCAAAATGGTGAAAAGGTGAAGATGAGCAAACGGACAGGAAAAGCCGTAACACTTCGTGAATTAATGGACGAAGTTGGGATCGATGCAATGCGTTATTTCTTTGCAATGCGTAGTGCTGATTCACACTTAGATTTTGATATAGACTTAGCAGTGTCTAAATCGAATGAGAATCCAGTATATTATGCTCAATATGCACATGCTCGTATTTGCAGTATGCTTCGTCAAGGGGAAGAAATTGGTGTTACAGTAGATGAAAACCTTGATCTGTCACATGTGAATTCGGAAAAAGAGTTTGATCTTCTTAAGAAGCTTGGGGAATTCCCAGAGTCAGTTGCAGAAGCTGCTCAAAAGCGTATGCCACATCGTGTTACAAATTATATCTATGATTTATCGGCTGCACTGCATAGCTTCTACAATGCTGAAAAAGTTATTCATGAAGATGATACAGATAAGACGAAGGCACGCTTAGCACTAGTAAAAGCAGTTCAAATCACATTACGCAATGCTCTAGATCTAATTGGCGTATCAGCACCTGAAAAAATGTAATAAATTTAGAAAGCCTCTGTTTTCGTAACAGGGGCTTTTTAGTATATTTCTACATTAGGGTTAACGAGCATGTAAGGTTAATTTCCAATCATTAAAGGGGGTAATTTGTATCGTATGGAAAAACAATAGGAATGAAATGAGGTGTAGTTAATGGCAATCATCAAAGGATTTCATGTAGAGAAATATGGGGAGAACGGGATGCCGATCGTATTTATTCATCCTCCAATGATGGGGAAACAAGTTTTTATGTATCAAGAGGAGCTTGCAAATGACTATCAGGTTATTTTTTATGATCAAAGAGGGCACGGTCAAACCATTCATCGAGAAGGAGAAATGTCAATTAAGCAGATGGCAGAGGATCTTTACAAAGTGATAAATGGGTTAAATTTGGAGAAGGTTGTTCTATGTGGATATTCAAGTGGAGGATACATCGCACAACAATTTGCGATTATGTATCCAACAAGAACGAGAGCTATTATTTTATTAGGAGGATTTCCACAAGTACATACATTTTGGTTAAAGCACGAATTTCATGCTGGGATTATATTGTTGAAATGGCGTGCACAACACTTACTTTCGGAAATTCTAGCACAAGGTCATGCTATTACGAAGGCAGATCGTAAAAAACTTTATCATTATGCAATTAAAAGTCATATTCCATCCGTTATTTCACTGTATGAAGCAGGTCTTACTTATGCAGTTCCTGATCTAACGACAATCGATCAACCGATGTTTCTCATATATGGTGCAAAGGATGAGTATATTCATGCATATATAAAAGATTATGTGCGGATTGTGCCTGAAACGCAATTCTTTCTAGTAGGCGATAATTTCCATCAGTTACCTACTAAAGGTCATCTTGGTTTAAATCCATGTTTACGTTCTATTTTAGAAAAGTTAAGGGAATAAAAGCACTCCCCCACTAAGTCGTTTTACTCCACGCTGTTTCGCTAGTTTCCCCATTAAATGTAAGAGGGCTTTGTCTTTGTTTTTTGCTTCAATCATAGTATCAAAATCTGTACCAATTTGACGAGCTTCTTTCAAAAAGGGATCAATAAATTTTTCATCTACCATATCTGAGTGTTTGCGGAAATTCTCATCTGATTGTGGAGAGGATAAGTGCACTTTAGGTGTTAAGTTTCTCCATTCCCATGTTTTAAAGATTCGATTTAGTAAGTGTTGATAAGGTATCTCTGAAGGGTTTGCTTGTTCATGATGGTAATCAAAGATCATTGGTATGCGTAGATCTTCACAAATGTGAAGTACATCAGAAGCGTTATACGTTTTATCATCATTTTCAAAAGTCATGATTTGTTTGATATGCTCTGGTAGTTTTTTTATATTGTAATGTAGCTGTTTAATTGCTTTGGCTTTATCACCGTATGCACCACCAATATGGATATTGATGAGTGATTTCTTTTCAAGATTCATTGCTTCAAGGACATTGAAATGGTAGGTCATATCTGTAATCGCATTGGCTGTTATTTGTTCTTTTTCGCTGGTGAAAAGTGTGAATTGGTTTGGATGGAAGCTAACGCGTAATTTGTGTTTTTGAACAATTTCTCCAATCTCAATAAATTGTGTTTGGAAGTGTGATAAATAATCAAAATCTACTTCAGGGTGTGTAGCGAGTGGCACGATTGAAGAGGAAAAACGATACAATGGAATACCTTGTGCAATGTTGTAATATAGAGCACGTTTTGTATTTTCAAGATTTATTTTTGTTACAGTTATTAGTTTATCTAAACGTTCATTTTTCTTCAGTTTCTTCCAGTTAGAGAATGTGACTGTTTTCGCTGGTGAAGCTTCCCATAATGATAAAGCATGTGAGACATATCCAAATCTTACAAGCATAATGCTCCTCCTCTCTATAGCAAACCAGATAACAAACTCGAAAGTACTTCGATAGGGCGTTGTTGCAAAGGTCGAGCTTTATATTCTTCTATTGTTAGTGGTTTAGCGTGTATAATGTCATGATGTATTTCTGTAAGAATGTCATTAATAAAGATACGATCTTCGATTAGGCAGTTTAGCTCATTGTTAATAAAGAAACTGCGTTTATCAAAATTAGCAGTACCAAAATCACAGATTCTTTGATCGATAATAATACATTTTCCGTGATAGAATCCATAATCATATCGATATATTTTCACACCGCAGTTTAGCAACAATTTAAAATATGGAAACGCTGCTGCCCTTACTAGTGGGTGATCAGCCTTAAGAGGAACGAGCAGTGTAATCTGTATGCCTCGGTTTGCTGCCTCAATTAACGATTCGTTAATTTTTTTGCCTGGTATATAGTAAGGGGAAGCAATAACGATTTCTTTTTCAGCTGAATTTATGAACTGTAGTAAGAAACTCTCTATGCCTACCCCGTCACTTGGCATGAAGGTACTACCAGTTGTTCCGTTTTGAAGTGCAGTTGGATACAATTCATTAGAATTAACCTCGGTCCGTGTTTCTCTTTGCCAATCAAAGAGAAATTCCGATTGTAAAATGCGCACACTTTCACCTGTAATACGTAAGTGAAAATCCCTCCAAAACCCTAGGCGTGGATTATTACCTAAATATTCTTCACCAATATTAAATCCTCCGAAATAACCGATTTCCCCATCTATAATTGTTACTTTACGATGGTTTCGATGTTGAATAGAAAAGAACAAGAAAGGCAATCGAGGTTTGTTTGCATGCTCAAAAAGAATTCCAGCTTCACGTAACTGCTTAATTTTGTTCTTTGAAACACGAAATCCCCCAATTCGGTCAAGGAGCAGCCTGACTGTAACTCCTTCAGCTGCTTTTTTCATAAGTAACTGAAGGAATTGTTCACTTATTCGATCTTTTTTTATGATGAAAAATTGAATGTGGATATGCTGTGTTGCACTTTGAATGTCTTGAAATAGTCGATCATATAGATCGTGTCCATTTCCAAAAAGTTCCCAATCCATCATTCGTTTTGGATAACTTCTTTTTATAATTGATCGATGTAGCTGCCTCTTTCCAAAATAAAAATCAACAGTTAGATAAACGATGAATAATATGAGAATGGTTAAGATTATCATGATTCCGCAGTCTCCTTTAACTGTATGAATGGGTAGATTAAACATTATTTTCTCCAGCTTTATAACTATTCATGAAAAAAGTTTTATAATTACGAAAAAACGATTCTTATCGAAAATATGCAAATTTATTGAACTTTTTCAAAAAACTACTGACTGAATGCTCATTCAGAAGACGATTTATGATATAATGTTGTCAGAATATTAACTCGTTTAAAAATGTTTACGCTTTCAAGGAGGTGTCTTTGTTCTTTTTATGCAAAGAAGTAAACAGAGATAACGAATCGAAACCTCTCTTCGAATATAGTCACTGTAAAAAATTATATTCCGCAGGGTAGGCAACAGAAACATAAGAGTAATTAGGCATGAAAGGGGCTGTGTACATGAATACTTTACTTGTAATTAATTGGATAGCTTTTCTAGCAATCATGGCTTACGGGTTATCACTATTTGTGTATGTTGTTAAAACACGTTACGAATACATTAAATTAGGTAAAAAAGAAGAATTTGAAGAAAACGTGAAGGCACGTCTTGAAAAAGTTAAAGTGAATGTCTTCGGACAAAAGAAACTTTTGAAAGATAAGAAGAGTGGAATTATTCACGTAATGATGTTTTACGGTTTTTTACTAGTTCAATTCGGTGCGATTGATTTTATTTGGAAAGGTCTTGCACCGGGCACTCATTTACCATTGGGACCGTTGTACCCAGGTTTTACATTTTTCCAAGAAATTGTAGCATTAATGATTTTAACTGCGGTAATTTGGGCCTTCCATCGTCGATATATTGAGAAGCTTGTTCGTTTAAAAAGGGGTTGGAAAGCTGGTTTAGTATTAATTTTTATCGGTACGCTAATGGTCTCAACATTGCTTGGAAATGGAATGGGAATCATTTGGCAGGGTCATGAAGGGACATGGAGTGAGCCAATTGCTTCAACGATAGCACTATTATTTTCTGGGATTAGTCCAACAGTAGCAGCGGGAATCTTTTATTTTTCATGGTGGGTTCATTTGCTTGTACTGCTAACATTCCTCGTGTATGTGCCACAGTCTAAGCATGCGCACTTAATTGCAGGTCCTGCAAATGTTTATTTCAATCGTCTAGATGCACCTGGTAAACTACGTCCGATAAACTTCGAGGACGAAGAAGCAGAATCGTTTGGTGTTGGTAAGATTGAAGATTTCTATCAGGGGCAAATGATTGACTTTTATGCGTGTGTTGAGTGTGGTCGCTGTACAAATATGTGCCCGGCAACAGGTACAGGTAAGATGTTGTCTCCAATGGATTTAATTGTGAAAATGCGTGATCACTTAACAGAGAAGGGCGCGGTCGTAACGTCACGAAAACCATGGGTTCCGACATTTGCGTTTAACAATACAAAAGGAAATCAACTAGCGATGCAGTCTGCTGCAGCAGGGTTTGAAGAAGGAGCAGCGGCTCTAGATTATAGCCCAAGCTTAATTGGAGATGTCATTACTGAAGAGGAAATTTGGGCATGTACAACGTGCCGTAACTGTGAGGATCAATGTCCAGTTATGAATGAGCATGTTGATAAGATTATTGATTTACGCCGTTACCTTGTTCTAACTGAAGGTAAGATGGATGCAGATGCTCAACGTGCGATGCAAAATATTGAACGACAAGGAAATCCTTGGGGTATTAACCGTAAGGAACGTGAGAACTGGCGTGATGCACGTGAAGATGTTCATGCTCCAACAGTTAAAGAAATGAAAAAAGCAGATGAAGAATTCGAGTATTTATTCTGGGTAGGATCAATGGGTTCTTATGATAATCGTAGTCAGAAAATTGCTTTATCATTTGCCAAGCTCATGAATGAAGCTGGTATTAAATTTGCTATTCTCGGTAATAAGGAGAAAAATTCTGGTGATACAGCTAGACGACTAGGTAATGAATTTTTATTCCAAGACCTTGCGACTAAAAATATTAGCGAATTTGAAAAAAATGGGGTAACAAAAATTGTAACGATAGATCCACATGCATATAATACATTGAAAAATGAGTATTCAGATTTTGGGTTTGAAGGCGAAGTGTATCATCATACTGAATTATTAGCAGAATGGGTTCGAGAAGGTCGCTTACAACCAACTCATGAAGTAAATGAAACAATTACATTCCACGATTCTTGTTATTTAGGACGTTACAATGAAGTTTATGAACCACCACGAGAAGTCTTAAAGGCTATCCCAGGCGTTAAAGTGATCGAGATGGAACGTAATCGAGATACTGGAATGTGCTGTGGTGCTGGTGGTGGACTAATGTGGATGGAAGAAGATACAGGTAATCGAATTAATGTTGCACGTACTGAACAAGCACTTGAAATTAATCCGTCTATGATTAGTAGTGGTTGTCCGTATTGCTTAACGATGTTAAGTGATGGTACGAAAGCGAAAGAAGTTGAAGAAAGTGTACAAACGTTAGATATAGCTGAAATTCTTGAGTTATCTGTATGTGGTGCTCAAAAAAGTGAAATGGTAGTGCAATAAAATATGTAATGAACGCGGAAGAGGTGGTGCAAAGGCATCACCCCTTTCACGCGTCGAGCGAGCGTTCAATCAAATGAAGGAGGAAATCTTATGACTAGAACTGTAATCGTTGGTGGAGCCCGTACACCTTTTGGAAAGTTTGGGGGATCATTAAGTTCTTTAACAGCATCTCAATTGGGTGGGATTGCGATTAAAGAGGCATTGAAGCGTGCAGGTGTAGATGCTGCAAATGTCGGTGAAGTACTAATGGGTAACGTTCTACAAGCCGGTCAAGGTCAGATTCCGTCACGTCAAGCTTCACGTTATGCAGATATTCCTTGGGAAGTTCAAACAGAAACGATTAACAAAGTATGTGCTTCAGGAATGCGAAGCGTAACGCTTGCTGATCAAATCATTCGTGTCGGTGATGAAGATGTAATTGTTGCCGGAGGAATGGAATCTATGAGTAATGCACCATATATGCTACCAAAAGCACGTTGGGGTATGAGAATGGGTGATCAAAAAGTTATTGATGCCATGGTACATGATGGGCTGACTTGTTCATTCAAAGGTGTTCATATGGGCACTTATGGAAATAGCACTGCGAAAGAATTTGAACTAACACGTGAACAACAAGATGAATGGGCTAACAGAAGTCACCAACGTGCACTTGCGGCGATTGAAGAAGGAAAATTTGCAGATGAGATCGTTCCTGTCGATGTTCCGCAACGTAAAGGAGATGCTGTAACGATTGATACAGATGAAGCTCCTCGAGTAGGAACGACAACAGAGAAACTTAGTAAACTATCACCAGTATTTGGTGAAGACGGTACAATAACTGCTGGCAATGCACCAGGTGTGAATGATGGTGCTGGTGCGCTTGTATTAATGTCTGAGGAACGTGCAAGTAAAGAAGGTAAAGAAGTGATGGCAACAATCATTGGACATACAGCACTTGCGGTAGAAGCACATCGTTTTCCTGAAACACCGGGTCTTGTAATTAATAAATTGTTAAATAAGACGGGTAAGTCAGTAGAGGACATTGAGTTGTTTGAGGTTAATGAAGCATTTGCAGCCGTAGCATTAGCAAGTGGAAAAATAGCAGGATTGAATCCTGATAAGGTGAATGTTAATGGAGGAGCAGTAGCACTTGGTCATCCAATTGGAGCAAGTGGTACGAGAATTATTTTAACGTTAATACATGAATTGAAACGTCGTGGCGGAGGGATCGGTATCGCAGCTATTTGCAGTGGAGGCGGTCAAGGGGATGCCATTATGATTCAAGTGTAAGCGTTTTACCACGTTTTAACTGACACTAAGACTCCCACTTCAAAGCTTAGAAAAGTCAGCGAAGTTTCACTTTATTAATCTAGCTTTTGTAGATGTCAGACTATTTTGGTATATCAAAGCTTTCTAATTGATATAGGTCAGATGCATGCGGAAGCTAGATAACATTAAATTAGTAAATTCTCTTAATCCATTTATTTAAGGAGGAATAACAGATGAGTATAAAAAAAGTAATGGTTATTGGTGCCGGGCAAATGGGTTCGGGCATTGCCCAAGTATGTGCAATGGCTGGTTATGAGGTTGTTTTACAAGATTTAAAGGATGAGTTCTTAGAGCGTGGGATGAACAACATTTCAAAGAATCTTCAACGCCAAGTTGATAAAGGTCGTATGAATGATGATGAAAAGGCTCGAGTACTTTCAAATATGAAAACATCAACAGATATTCAAAGTGCTAACAGTGTTGATCTCGTAATAGAAGCAGCTGTTGAAAACATGGAGATTAAGAGTAATATTTTTGCTCAACTTGACGAGATTGCACCAGCTCATGCGATTCTAGCGACGAATACATCTTCACTGCCAATTACTGAAATTGCTGCTGTAACGAATAGACCTGAAAAAGTAATAGGAATGCACTTCATGAATCCAGTTCCAGTAATGAAGCTCGTTGAAATTATTCGAGGGCTTGCAACGACAGATGAAGTGTATCAAGCAATTGAAGAAATGACGAAGAAATTAAATAAAGTCCCTGTAGAAGTAAATGATTTCCCTGGATTTGTTTCAAACCGTATTTTAATGCCAATGATTAATGAAGCAATTTATACAGTATATGAAGGTGTAGCGGAGCCTGAAGCGATTGATGAAGTAATGAAACTTGGTATGAATCACCCAATGGGACCACTTACACTAGCAGACTTTATCGGTTTAGATACATGCCTATCAATTATGGAAGTCTTACATGAAGGATTTGGTGATGATAAATATCGTCCATGCCCATTACTACGTAAATATGTGAAAGCAGGTTGGCTTGGACGAAAGACAGGCCGTGGATTTTATAAATACGATTAACAGTTGAGCGAGCAATCGCTCGATTTAATACGTGTCGCCTGAAGCTAAGACTATAGGTATCGGAGTTTAAGGAGAAAAGGAGCTTGGTCATCTCCTTGCGGCATTAATTTTTAGAAAATTTCTAACTAGTTGCATCGACTATTAATAAGTGACGAGGGGAACCTCAATTGATGGAAGTTTCATTTTATTCAACAGGAGGAACTAGCATGGAACTACGTTTTACAGAAGAACAAGAGATGATGAGGAAGATGGTTCGCGATTTCGCTCAAAAAGAAATTGCACCAATTGTTGAAAGAATGGAAGAAACAGATGAATTCCCACGAGAAATTGTAGATAAGATGGCGAAATTAGGGCTATTAGGAATTACAACACCAGAAGCTTATGGTGGCTCAGAAATGGATTTTATATCTTATATCATCGCAATTCATGAGCTTTCGAAAGTAAGTGCTACGGTAGGAGTTATTTTATCTGTTCATACTTCAGTGGGGACGAATCCTATATTTTATTTTGGCTCAGAAGAACAGAAACGAAAGTACGTACCAAAGCTTGCATCAGGAGAGTACCTTGGGGCTTTCGCATTGACTGAACCAGGAGCAGGCTCTGATGCGGGTAGTTTGAAGACGCGTGCAATAAAAAATGGGGATTCATATGTATTAAACGGTTCGAAAATATTCATCACAAATGGTGGAGAAGCAGATACATACATCGTGTTTGCTTCAACAGATCCTGAAAAAGGGTCTAAAGGTATATCTGCATTTATCGTTGAAAAAGATACACCAGGTTTCATTATCGGCAAGAAAGAAGCAAAAATGGGCTTACATGGTTCGAATACAGTGCAGTTAACATTCGAAGATTGTCAAGTACCTGTGGGAAATCTTCTTGGTGAAGAGGGTCAAGGATTTAAAATAGCGATGGCAAACTTAGATGTAGGACGAATTGGTATCGCGGCACAAGCGTTAGGAATTGCAGAAGCAGCATTAGAACACGCAACGGAATATGCGAAGGAACGTGTTCAATTTGGGAAACCGATCGCATTACAGCAAGGGATTGGTTTCAAGCTAGCAGATATGGCCACATCAGTTGAAGCTGCAAAGCTATTAATCTATCGAGCAGCTGACATGAAATCACGTGGTATCCAATGTGGACAAGAAGCATCAATGGCAAAACTATTTGCATCACAAACGGCTGTTAATGTAGCAACAGAAGCTGTTCAAGTTTACGGTGGTTACGGTTATACGAAGGATTATCCAGTAGAGCGATTTTTCCGTGATGCGAAAATTACAGAGATTTATGAAGGTACGAGTGAAATTCAACGTCTAGTTATTAGTCGTAGTTTAACGAAATAATCGTTTTTCTAGCAACCTACTATATAAAGTTAAATTGATGCGATTTAGTCAAAGACAAACAGAGGGGGATTATGTATAATGAATTTTCAATTATCAGAAGAACATGAAATGTTAAGAAAGATGGTTCGTGATTTCGCAACTGAGGTGGTTGAACCAACAGCAGCTGAGCGTGATGAAGAAGAGCGTTTTGATCTAGAAATTTTTGATAAAATGGCTGAGTTAGGGCTCACAGGTATTCCGTGGCCAGAAGAGTATGGTGGCAGTGGGTTTGATTATTTAGCTTACGTTATTGCAATTGAGGAGCTATCTCGAGTATGTGCTTCAACAGGCGTAACGCTATCGGCACATGTTTCATTAGCTGGTTGGCCAGTATATAAGTTTGGTACGGAAGAACAGAAACAGAAATATTTGAGACCGATGGCTGAAGGGAAGAAAATTGGTGCGTATGGGCTGACTGAGCCGGGGTCAGGTTCTGATGCAGGTGGTATGAAAACGACTGCAATTGTTGATGGAGATGACTATATATTAAATGGTTCAAAAATATTTATTACAAATGGCGGTATTGCAGACATCTATGTTGTGTTCGCTGTTACAGATCCAACATCAAAACATAAAGGTGTTAGTGCGTTCATTGTTGAAAGTGATTTTCCAGGTTTTTCAGTTGGTAAGAAAGAGAAGAAATTAGGTATTCGTTCGTCACCAACTACAGAAATCATTTTTGACAATTGTCGAGTACCGAAAGAGAACTTATTAGGTAATTTAGGAGAAGGCTTTAAGGTTGCGATGATGACACTAGACGGTGGTCGAAATGGTATCGCAGCACAAGCTGTTGGGATTGCACAAGGTGCACTCGATTCATCAATTGAGTATGCAAAAGAGCGTGTTCAATTTGGAAAACCAATTTCAGCTCAACAGGGGATTGGCTTTAAGCTTGCAGATATGGCGACAACCGTGGAAGCATCTCGTCTCTTAACATACCAAGCGGCTTGGAGAGAGTCGGAAGGTTTGCCATATGGTAAAGAATCAGCGATGTCTAAGTTGCTTGCTGGTGATACTGCAATGAAAGTAACGACAGAGGCTGTACAAGTATTCGGTGGTTACGGCTATACGAAAGATTATCCTGTTGAACGTTATATGCGTGATGCGAAGATTACACAAATATATGAAGGAACAAATGAAATTCAGCGACTTGTTATCTCGAGAATGTTGACAAAAGGTTAAGTTAGTACCCTCTTTCTTAAGGGGTACGCGGGTGACAAGCAAGCGGAAAGAGGGGAATAGGGTGAGTAAACGTGAAGTTCCTGCATCTGTTAAAGATGAGAAGCTAGTAAAAAAACGAAGAGATCAGATGATTAAAGGGGCGGTTAAGCTTTTTATAGAAAAAGGTTTTCATCGCAGTACAACCCGTGAAATCGCGAAAGCGGCAGGTTTTAGTATCGGTACTCTATATGAGTATATTCGTAAAAAAGAAGATGTATTGTACCTCGTATGTGATTCTATTTATGAAAGTGTACATCAACGCCTTCAAACATCTATGGATTTAGAGCGTGGAGATATTGAGTGCTTGAAGCAGGCTGTTACCTCCTACTTTGTAGTAATGGACGAAGTGCAAGATGAAGTTCTTGTCATGTACCAAGAAGCTAAGTCATTAACGAAGGATGCTCTTCCATACGTATTAGAGAAGGAAATTGAGATGGTTGCAATGTTTGAAAAAATACTTCGCAGGTGTGTTGAAAATGGAGAATTTAGTCTGTCAGAATCAGAAATCAAGCTTGTAGCACATAACATTTTCGTTCAAGGTCAGATGTGGGGATTTAGGCGTTGGATTTTGCAGAAGTTATACACATTAGAAGAATATACAGAATTGCAAATAGAAAATTTGCTTGGAGGTTTACTTTCTAAAAAGGTTTAAAAGAGTGGGAGATCTGAGCTCATATTTCTAGAAATGGCTTCTACATCAATAACTTCTCAGCATTTCCCTCTTTCTATTTTAATAATAAGTCAGAGAATTTTGTGCGTTAACATTCAAATTAAAGGGGAGAAAGTGAATGGCTAACACAGAAATTTATAAACCAAAACATCATGTAAGGTTTGTGACAGCTTCTAGCTTATTTGATGGTCATGATGCTTCGATTAATATTATGCGTCGCATTATTCAAGCAACAGGATCTGAGGTTATTCACCTTGGGCACAACCGTTCAGTAGAAGAGATTGTGAGTGCAGCAATTCAAGAGGACGTTCAAGGAATTGCGATCTCATCTTACCAAGGTGGTCACGTTGAATTTTTTAAATATATGTATGATCTGTTGAAGGAAAAAGGTGCTGAACATATCCGCATTTATGGGGGAGGCGGAGGTGTTATTGTTCCCCGTGAGATAAAAGAGTTGCATGATTATGGAATTGCTCGTATATTCTCACCTGACGATGGTCGTGAGCTAGGTTTGCAAGGTATGATTAATCGTATGGTTGAAGAATGTGATTATGCAACCTTTGATAGGTTAGAAGAGATGCCAGCACCTACAGTTGAAGATTTCAGAACAGTCGCAAAATGGATAACAGCGGCTGAAGAAGCGGAGTCTGGAAATGATGAGGCAGCTGATGCAGTAGGGTCTGCACTAGAAATGAATATAACGGCAGACACTCCAGTGTTAGGGATAACAGGAACTGGTGGTGCAGGTAAAAGCTCTTTAACAGACGAGCTTGTCCGTCGCTTTCTAAATGAAGTGCCAGAGAAAAAGATCGCTATTCTTTCTGTTGATCCGACTAAGCAAAAAACGGGTGGAGCGTTGCTTGGCGATCGAATTCGTATGAATGCGATCTTTAATCCACGTGTATATATGCGAAGCCTTGCTACTCGTGGGTCAAGGACCGAACTTTCACTTGCCATTAAGGAAGCGATTCAAGTTGTAAAACAAGCGGGGTTTGATTTCATTATTGTTGAAACAAGTGGAATTGGTCAAGGTGATGCAGAAATTACTGAAG
>NZ_MJEH01000013.1 GCF_001742425.1 Bacillus solimangrovi | reverse complement strand
TTTCAGCGTCTGTTAATGCATCATATGCATCACGTGCTGCTTTTACTGCTTCTTCAAACTCTTCTGTTGTTGCTTCTTCAGCATCTAAAGCTTCAATTAATGCATCTACTTCTGCTACTTTTTCTGCATCTACAACTTCAACTTCTTCAAAATCAATAATGTCAGCTGTTTTAGCTTCATCAAGATCAACGTCTACGTCAAACTCTTCAACTTTGTTGTCTGATGCATCAACAAAATTGTTGTTTTCTTTGAAATCAATCTCAACATCAGAAGTGTCGTTATCTTTGATCTTGATGATTAGCATATCATCTTTAATTTCAAGTTTATACTCTTCATTACCTTCAGCAGTTAAATCATCAACAAAATCAAGTGTATCACCGTCACTCTTAACTTTAAGAGTTGTCGCGATTTTATCTGCATCACCTTCGATATCTTCAGAGAAACCTAATGTAATTTTATAAACATCATTATCTTTTTCAACTTTATAGCCATCTTCATAGCCATCTTCATCACTATCTTCTTCAAAGTACTCATCATCATAAGTAGCCGCTACTCCATCTGCTACTTCTACTGAGAATTCGTCTGTACCATCTTCAAATAGAGTTTCACCATATGAAGTTACAGTGTTATCCTTCGAACGTTCACTAATAACTAGGTTGATTTTTTCGTCTTTAATTGTAGCATCTGGATCCAAATCTTCGTCAAGTGTGATTGTTACCGTCTTATCATCATCACCTAGGTCGATGTCATAAGAGTAATCTTCTAGATCGTCTCCTAAAACTTTCTTAGTAACTGCTGTTTCTAGAGAGAAGTTTGCATCTTCCCAGTTATCAATGCGCTTATTGAATTCGAATACAATTTTATTCGTTTCAGTCAATTCAAGATCTTCAACTTTAAGTTTACCTTTAACGTCAGCTTTTGGTAATACTTTATTAGCATATGCATCTTCTGAAAGGTCACCATTAGCATCTTTCACACGAAGAATTGTAAAGTCAATTCCATCTTTCCAAATGTCTTTTCCTTCATCAAGTTCATCATGTTCTGCAGTAATCGTGATCTCTACTTCTTCATCACCGATCGTATCGATTTCTACATCGAATGCATCTTTCTCATCAAGCTCATCAAGAGTATATGATTTTACACCATGTTTTACTGAGTAGTTTGATAAGTTATCGATTGCATACTTATCATCGCCTACAGTCATCTTACGATCGAAGTCAATTAGAATCGTAAAATCTGTTTCATCATCATCTGCATCAACATAAAGATTTGTATCATTCTTAATTACATCACCAAGAACGATGTCATCTTCAACATTAACTTCGAAGTCTTTTTGAATATCTTCTGTCGCATTACCCTGCTTATCTTCAACACCATCGATGACTAACGTGTATTTACCAGCACCAGAAAGGTCATCACCTTTTAATTTGATAGTCACAGTTGTTTTATCAGAGCTTAATTTGATAGAGCTGATTTCAGTATCTTCAACTTCTTCTCCATCTTCATCAAGAATCGTATAGTTATCTTTATCTTCTGCAGAATCTGCATCAAGCTCTTCATCGAAGTCTACAACTAGTTTGTCTACAGTGGCATCAATATCACCATCAACACGTGGTGCTTGATTATCTACAGATACTTCTACTGCATAACGAATTGTTTGTTCATTTTCGTTACCCCAGTAATCTGTAAGTGCTTCACCATCAATGTAAATATATGCCGTACCATCTGGAAGTTCTTCGTCTTCATCGAAACGAATTGTTAACTCGTTTCCATCAAGCTCAACTTCATTTGCCTTATTTTTAGTATTCGTGTGATAGAAGTTTTCGAAAAGTGAATCCTTTTTAGAATCATCGAAATCCTTAATATCTTTATTTAAAATTAACGTTACTTCATCTTCAGAAGCATTGCGGAAGCCTACTACTTCGATTGGGCTGTCATCTTCTACTACTGTCACGTCATGACTTTGCTTTACTAATGAGAATCCAGCATAGTCTTCAAGACCATTATCGATTTCAACTGTTAACTCGTCACCATCTTTAAACGTACCGCCAACTTCGATGATAGCTTCTTTACCAGCATCAACAGCTTTCACTTTCTTAATACGATATGTTTTGTCACCATCTTTTGATGTTACTTCAAATACATCTTCATCAAATTCTGGATCTGTTGGGTCAGTAAATTCATGGTCCATAGATTCGCTGAAAATGACTTTAACAGCATTTTCACCAATAACTTGAACGTCCTCTACTTCTGGTACAGTCGTATCAGAGAATTCAAGGTCAAACACTACTTCTTCACCAAGAACTGCTTTATCAATAACCAATTTACCTTCTTTTTGGTTTTTCATTGCATCGTTAAGTGTAAGAACTGCAATGTTTCCATCAAGAATAGTAACCTTTACAACTTCAGCATCTTTACCTTTACGGTGCTCAAGATCCTTACCATCTGTATTTTCTAACGTGTAGTTATCGATATCTTCAACGTCTTCATTATTAGTTACGTCTTGGTTGAAGGCAACTGCGATTTGACGAAGGTTTGGAGTTTGAACATCAGCTACTGCAAGTGAAGTGAAATCGAATTCTAGTTCAACACCGTTAACTTCGATCGTACCAACTTCACCATCAAGGTCAGCAATTGTTAAAACAACTTCTTTACCTTCTGCTACTACTTCTTCAACATCAACCATTTTTCCGTCAACATAGATGCGGAAGTTATCAGCAGTTACTTCTTCTTCAGATACTTCTGGAAGAGTTACTACTACAGTCTTGCTATCTTTGAAACGAAGTTCAGAAACTTCTAGCTTAGGAGCTAGTACGTCACTTTCAACTTCTGTTTTGTATACGAATGCTGCTGCTTGAGCACGAGTTACGTTTTGAGATGGACCGTAGTGAGTTGCGTCAAGTCCTTCAACGATACCTGCTCCTACTAATGCACCGATATAACCTTTAGCCCATTGAGAATCACCAAGGTCTACGAAATCAAGATCAACACTTGAATCTTCACCGATACCGTATGCTACAGCCATCATTTTAGCCATTTGTGCACGAGTTAAAGTTTCTTGTGGTTTGAAAGTACCATCTGGGAAACCAGAGATAACACCTTCATTAACTAATGCTGTTACGTAAGGAGCGAACCAATCTCCACTGTTAACGTCAGGGAAATCAACTGTTGCTTCTCCTTCAGTATCTAATCCTAGAGTAAGAGCCATAACTTTCGCAGCTTCTGCACGAGTTAGGCTACCATTAGGTTTGAAAGTACCGTCTGGATATCCTGAAAGTACCTCTTTACCTACTAAATAATCAATTGAATCTGTATACCATGCACTGTCTTGTACGTCACTGAATTGAGCTGCGCTAACTGCAGGTGCTACAGCAGATGCTACTACAGCAGTTGTTACAGTTGTTGCAATAAATTTACGGAACGATTTTGGTTGATACGCCATTCCTATTCTTCCTCCCTTTATGTACTACATTTTTAAATTTGACTAATCTTTCAGAGTTGCTTCAATATGAAACGATTCTCTTAGACTAGTGATTCCTATTTTTAGCAAACTACAAAGCTAGTATAATTTCCAATTCGGGTAATGTCAACTAAAATAAGGAACTAGATTCCATTGAACATTTTACCCTTAGTTGAAAATTAGTGCAAGAGTAGAAATCGAAACTTCTAAAAGAATTTTATATTTAATGAGGTAAGATTTCTCTCAGCTTACAATACTCATTATATCTAAAACTGGAATAATTTCGAGGGGTTAGCCCTATTTGTTACACAACTGTAAAATTAATCTTTTTACATTTATGATAAAATTCGAATTAGTTAGTCAGTTTTTTATACAAATATGACAATAATATACGTATGCGGAGGTGGTTACTTGCGATGTAAAGCACTTTTTATTAATTTAGTGGCGACTTTTGTTACAATCTTTACAATCGCCCCCAACGCACTAGCGGCTGAAAATGTTACAACATTATTGCAGACTGCACAAGCGTTGAAAGGAACACCATATTCATTTGGTGGATCAACAACAAGTGGATTTGATTGTTCTGGATTCACTAGTCATGTATTTTCAGAATCCGGAGTAGAATTACCAAGAACTTCAGATAGCCAGTTTCAAGTCGGGGAAAAAGTTTATAAGAATGATTTAAAAGAGGGAGACCTCGTATTCTTCAACACTGATGGAAGTGGCATTTCACATGTTGGTATCTTTATGGGAGATGGCACGTTCATTCACTCAGCTACTGATAAAGGTGTTATTGTTACTGACTTTAATGATCCTTATTATTGGGCAGAACGTTACGTTGGAGCTAAACGCATATTAGATGAAGAAACTGAACAGCAAGAAGTTGCCATGTCAGCAGTAACATTAACAGAGGAAGAAACAGAATAAATACATATTTAGTAAAATATTATAATCAATACATACTTTTAACTCTCCTATCAATGTTACCAGGGGAGTTTTTTATTTTAATTTCATTAATGCTAAGTTCGAACTTATATGAATAAAAACGAAGTAGGGGCTTTATCAAAACCTCTACTTCGTTTTCATTATATTAATCTAGATCATCAATATCTAACTTATCTTCCTCATCAATTACCTTCAAATCAAGATCTTCTACAACATTATCATTCGTATCGGCAATTGGAGCTTTTTGCTCGATATATTCGCCAACTAAGTCTTCTACCTCATATCTATCTAAATCAACAACAAGATAAACGGTTTCATCATCAACATAAGCTGACAGAATATCAAAACGTCCATCACCAACATCAAAGGAAAGTCGTGTTACCGTTTTCGGATCAATATCATCAGTGAACTCAATACTAATTACAGCTTTATCAGATTCACCAATCGCTTCATGAACGAAAACTTGCTCGTCGTCATCTTTTTCTTTAACTGTTGGTCCGACACTATCCGATACTTCTAGGTTACTAAATTTAAGCTTTTGTCCAAATCGATTGCGTGTGTGCGTTGTTGATTCTGTTGTAATATAAACCTTATCATTACCATACGAACCATCACTATCTAATGGTTCATCTAGTTTAATTATTACTGTCTTGTCATCATCATCAAGCTCAATATCATCAATATCTAACGATTCACTCTTAGAATATTTTCCATTCCTATTATCATCAGCAAATACGATAAAGTCATCATCATCAAAATCATAAACAACATCTGTCAATTCAAACTCTAACGTATCGTCATCAACTAACGTTACCTTATCATCTTTCACTCCAAATGTTGATGTTGAGTCTAATGTAACTTCGTTCAAGAAGCTTGTTGTCTTATTTCCTTCTGCATCTGAAACACGTCCGATAAGAAGCTCCACGTCATCTAGGTCTTTATCTTCTGCAGCATCTTTTAAATCTTCAAAGAATGTCTCTATAGCTCCTTCAAGATCATCATCTTTCGAAAACACAATCTCAACTTTCTCACCATCATTATACGTATTCAGATCAACTTCTAATTCATCTTCATCTTCAAGCGAAGAAAGCAAATACGTTTGATCATCAACAGTCAACTCGTACTTATCTAATGATGAAACAGAGTATTCCCCTTTTGTTTCCATTTCACGACCATAATCAATCACGAGAATGATCTCTTCTTCATCTTTATCCCATATCAGGCTACCTTTGAACTCAGATGGTGCCTCAACACTACCTGCTTTCACTTCAATCGATAACTGCTTGCTTTCATTTTCATATAAGTCTTCCATATCATCAATAACGATTGTATATGTACCGTTATTAAATTCACCGTAGCGTTTATCAATTGTTAATAGTACAGTGAATCCTTCTGTGCTATCTATTACATCTACACCTTTCACATAAATATCTTCACCGTCTTTATCAACTAACTCATAAAGGCGTTTATCTTCAGCTAACTCTTGCTTCACTGGTTCGTCAAACGTCACTTCAAACTGTACATAACTACTATTCGCATCGTCTTCATCTAACATCTTAACTGATTTGATCGTTGGCGCTGTCTTGTCATCTTTCAAATCAATATCTTTTCTTATCGTTTTATTTTCATTGCCCCAAAGATCTTCAATTGCTCTACTATCAATAATTAATTCACCTTTAGCTGGAATTGGCTCATCTTCTTCAAATGTAATAACGACTTCATTACGATTTTGTAACGTAACCTTATCGGCATCAATTCCTCCATTCGTATGATGGAAATATCCCTCCACATGACGGCTATCAGCTAGTTTAATGTCTTTATCAAATACAAGTGTTACTTTATTGGGATATACATTCTTCACTTCTACTAATTCTGGGTCATTTTTATCGTACTTTACATCGAATTCAAATTTCTTTTCTTCTAACTTGAAGCCGAAATAATCACGTAAATCATCAGTTAGCTCTAACTTGTATTCTTTTTTGTCAACTAACTCATCGCTAAACTTAATATTAACAACTTTCCCGTGCTCATATACAGTCATCTCTTTAACACGAGGACCTTTCTCTAATTCGATCGAATCTTCAATATCACGGTTCGTAACTTCCTCACCATTTTCTGTTTTGAAATCCATTGCTTCAGAAAATTCTACTTGCACAATATCTTCAGCAATTGCCTTTGCACTTATAACCTCTGGTGGCGTCGTATCCTTAAGGCGAATATCAAAGTCCTCTTCATCACCTGTAATAGCTTTATCTACGACTAATTCAAACTTTCCTTGAGTTGCTTCTTTTAATGTCAAAATCAGTTTATTGTCTTCAAGTGTTGCATCTAGTAACTCAATTTCGTCATCATCTGACTCTCTCAGCGTATAATAGCTTAAGTTCTCAGGATGTCCTCCCTCAAAGCGGGTATGGTTGAAAGTTAGTTCGATTTGCTTTAAGTTGAGTGCTTCAACATCTTCTATCTTCAAATCGACTTCTTCTACATAAACTGTTAAATAAGCTTTCTCAACAATCCCATCAACCGTACCTGTAATTTCATACTTGCCTTCTTTTGACGTATCGATGCTTGTATTGTCCCATTTAACATTAACTTCTTTTTTCTTTCCATCTTTATATGTAACTTCTACTTTTTTAGATAAATTAACTTTACCACCAATTCCAACGACCAAGTCATCTAATCTTTCTACATTTGAAACTCCACTCTCCGCTTGGTTAAATGCTCGATAAAAGAATGTTGCGAATTGCGCACGTGTTACACCTTTCTTTGGTGCATAAGTTCCATCCGTATTTCCTGTTGTAATTCCATTTTGATAGAGAATCTCAATATTTTTACGGTGCTCATTAGACGCTGTCTTCAAATCTGTTAATGGTACCTTTACACTAGATATTTCTTTTAAGTCAAATGCTCGAACAAGCCAAGTTGCCATAATCTCACGAGTTAAATCTTGATTCGGGCTAAACGTCCCTTCATCACCCTTCACAATACCTGCTCCAAGTAGTGCAGCAACTTTATCTGCATTTTTCGTTTGTGCATTTACATCTGAATATACTTCCAAACGCTCAACAGCATCAACTGGAACATCTAACTTCAATGCACGAACAAACATGATTGCAGCATGCTCACGAATAAGTGTTTTATTCGGTTGGAAAGTCCCATCAGGATAGCCCGTAATTACGCCTGAATCAACAAGTGATTCAATTGGTTTACTATAGACACTTGAATCACTCACATCTGGAAAATATGATGCAGATGCAGAAGATACCGCAGTTGTAACTGCCACCGCACTAACAGTTGCTGTTGCGAGAAATTTTTTATATGACATAACGATTTACACTCTCCTCTATGACTAATTGTAATAAGAATAAACTAGTATGCTTGTCTAAATAGTTAATAGAAATGTTTCATAAATTATGAACCAGTGATGTTACCTTATTTAATAAATTACACATTGTTAGATAGATAACACTACACCTATAAAATATTGATTAGAAATCATACATATAAAACAATTTATAGTTTCTTAGTTTTGTAGTGATCATCAGAATCCTCCAAAAAGAAATCTTTGGTAACTTTAGCTTACACTATCTAACAAACTTGAATCAAGCAGACAGAAGTCCCTTATTATAATTATGACGGTTTATTTTGGTAAAAGTTTCAACTAATTTGTCTATGAGAATAAAATAAGGCAGAATACCTAATTCAATACTTTTAGATGGGTTATCCATTAGTAGCTATTAGTTAATTTAAATTAATTAAAATCAAAGAGGACTTGCCTAATAAATCGGGCAAGTCTCCCTAATGAACTTAAGCACAATTCCATTTGTGGTGTAAGCATATCCATTTACAGTTACAGAATATTATAATCGAGTTTTTGAGCGGTTGTTGAATGTAGGATTATTAAGTAGGTGTATTAAGGGTAGTATTAGTGGTATGGTTCGTTCTTAAAAAAGCGATTAAGGTGAAAAATTTCCTTCTCTATTAAGCCTAGCATATTAGTTTTTTAACACTATTTAATTAACTAGGGGTATTAACCAATATAAATATATGTGTTAAAGTTTTTTCTTGAAACTAATTGGAGTTATTTCGACTGAAGTTTTTTCTTAATTTTATGAATTTCAGCTTCATGTTTTCTAGTTTTTGCTTTCAAATAATCAATTTCAATCTGGACATTTTTATTTTCATCATCTGCGATTTCAATTACATTCGCATGAATGTTTAACTTACCCTCAACAAAATGAAAATGACTACGCATTTCTAATGATAAGTGATCAACTTTATCTTCTATACGCCCTTGACCACTCTTCAGATCTTTTACACCTGATGTTAGTTTCACTTGACCTTCCTTTAAACCTCCTATTTCTGTTATTAACTTCGTTTGACCTGTTTTCAGATCTGCTACTTCTGTCGTTAATTTCTTTTGGCCTGTTTTTATACCTTCTACTTCCGTTGTTAACTTTGCTTGACCTGCTTTTAGATCTTCTACTTCCATTGTTAATTTCTTTTGGCCTGTTTTTATACCTTCTACTTCCGTCGTTAACTTCGTTTGACCTGCTTTCAGGTCTTCTACTTCTGTCGTTAATTTCGTTTGACCAATTTTTAGATCTTCTACTTCCATTGTTAACTTCACTTGACCTACTTTTAGATCTTCTACTTCCGTCGTTAATTTCGCTTGACCTGTTTTTAGATCTTCTACGTCGGTCGTTAACTTCGCTTGACCTGCTTTTAAATCTGCTACTTCCGTTGTTAACTTTGCTTGACCTGTTTTTAGATCTTCTACGTCGGTCGTTAACTTTGAAACATCTTCCTTTAACCCGCTAACTTCCACTTTTAGTTCGGTGACATCTTTTTTCAAACCACCAACTTCTACTTTTAAATCAGTAACATCCTCTTTCATTTCTACTACATCTACTTTAATATCCTTTAACTCAGTAAGAATTTCCTTCAAAGTCTGTTCCATTACTCTCACCTCCTTTCAAGCTTGTTTATATTTTATCACGAATATACGTAAGTTTGTAAGTTGAAAAGGGGATACACTTACCAAATATAATAGAAAAGACTTGCCTTTTTACCAAAAGCAAGTCCTTACTGAAACCATCTATTCTGTTGTTTCTGGTTCTTCCATACCACCATTTTCCTCTTCCATTTCACCAGTATCTTCAGTTTCTTCTTCTAACATTTCATCATTCGTGTCTTCAGGAGTTTCTTCTCCACCAGCACATCCGCTTAACAAAGCTAGTGCCAATCCAGCAGAAAGAAATGTTGATAGTAAACGTTTGTTCATGGTTTATCCTCCTTTTCATTAGGTGTATGCAAAATTAGCTTACCCCTTCGGAGAAATATCATGCACATAGCATTCAAATAATCTTATTGCTTCTCACCAAGTGCAAACATAATTTCTGTTTCACAAACTAGTTCGCCATCCACCGTAGCAACTGCTTTACCTTTACCAATAGAGCCCTTATTTCGAGTGATTTCAACTTCTAGACGTAATTGATCACCTGGACGAACTTGGCGCTTGAAGCGACATTTATCAATCCCTGCGAAAAATGCAAGTCGACCTTTATTTTCTTCCTTCATCAACATTGCTACAGCACCAACTTGCGCTAATGCTTCAACGATTAACACACCTGGCATTACGGGATAATCAGGAAAGTGACCATTGAAAAATTCTTCATTCGCTGATACGTTCTTCAAACCTACAACGCGCTTACCTTCCTCAACTTCAATGATCCGGTCAACTAGTAAAAATGGATAACGATGTGGAATGATTTCTTTAATCTGATCAATATTTAACATTATTATTCGCTCCTTTATATATAAAAGACAGGGTTCATCCCTGTCTTCAAAAATTTAATTACTTGGTGTATCTTTTATTACGATATCAATAACTTTTGTCCATGTAGAACGGTCAAGCGCATCAGTTGCTTTCCCATCTCCAATAACACCATAACCGACCATTAGTCCGCTCATAAGACTTAGACTAATTAATAATAAAACGATAAGTACTCTTGCCCAAATAGGAATTAAGCGAACTCCACGTCTTCGAAGTGCCCTCTTCTCACCGTTTATCAATTGTTCTCTTTCCTTCATTTCACCTTGATTCCGTTCATTAATCGACTTTGACGGGTCTGATTTCAATTGAATATCTTCTGACATGGAATCCCCCTTCCTTCTTTCACTACAACGTTATGAACGAAGACCATTTACAAGTTGCATCATCTGATCAGCAATTGAAATTGATTTTGCATTAAATTGATAAGATCGTTGCGCCAGCATTAAGTTAGACATTTCGTTAGACATATTTACATTCGACTTCTCTAACGCACGTTGCTTAAGTGCTACTTCTTCTGGAACACGATTCAAAACATCTTGTTCGGCAAGGTCTAATTCCTCTAGGTTCGGTAGACCATACTGATTATTTCCAAGTGAAAGTAATAGCTGTGGACGAATCACCTCAGTCATAGCTATTCGACCGACTGTAACAACTCCATCATCACGTGTTTTAACATTAATTTGTCCTTCTTCATTAATATTTATCTCTTTAAAATTTTCTGGGATTGTAATTGGTCCACCATTCCCGAGTACAAAATCACCGTTTGCTGTTACAAGATTTAATAACTCTGGATTATCAGCTGAAGGTGATAGATAAAATGCTCCATCACGTGTGTAGCGGAATTCTTCTACACCATTATTATTAACGGCAACTTCGAAAAATTGGTTTTCCTTCAATATTGCAAGATCGAGATCTCGATCTGTCACTTGAATTGAACCTTGGTCAAGCTTCAATTCTGTTTCAGCAAGCTTAGCACCAACACCGCCCCGTATACCATTTGGTGTACGGCGACCAACTTCCTCATCTTCTTTTAGCTGGTTATCAAATTGTTGAACGAGTAAGTCTTGAAAGCTTGTCTCACGACTCTTATATCCATTCGTATCGATATTTGCAATATTATTACCGATTGTATCTATCTTTCGTTGCAATTGCCCCATCGTAACAGAAGCATTAATCATTGAACGATTCATCTACGAACTCCCCCTTACCTTACACGACCAACTTCGTTTACAGCTTTCTCCATGCTTTGGTCATATGAACGTAATACACGCTGGTTTACTTCAAACGTTCGATATGCTGTCATCATTTCTGTCATCGTTTGCTGAACATCTACATTTGAACCTTCTACAAACCCTTGTCTCAACGAATACACAATTTCGTTATTACCGATTGCACTCTCTAAAGCTCCTCCACCATTTACTGCAAATAGTGTACTTCCTTCTTTGACGAGTTGTTCAGGTTCATTTGCATAAGCAATATTGATTTGTGCAATTTGAACTTCACCTTCTAATACCGTTCCATCTTCATTTACAGTAAAATCATTTCCGAAGATTTGAATCGGATTTCCTTGTGTATCAAGAACGTAAAATCCTTCATTCGTTACAAGGTTTCCGCTACCATCTAGAGTAAAATCACCATTACGCGTATAACGCAAATCTCCATTTTCGTTTTGAACTTCAAAAAATATCGCACCAGCACGATTTGTTTCTTCATTAATAGGTAGTACTTGTGCTTGCAATGCAATATCAGTATGTATACCTGTTTGCTGCAAATCTCCCTGTGCGAAATTCGGAATCGCCTCTTGTAAATACACGCCTGTATTAATAGGACCTAACAAGTGTGAATTTTTAAAAGACTTGTTATAAGGTAGTTCTTCCGTATTCAAACTTTGCATTAACATTTCAGGAAAAGCTCGCAATGATCCTTGATCAGCCTTATACCCAGGAGTGTTTGCATTTGCTAAGTTATTCGACAACATTTCTTGCCGACGTTGCTGTGCTATCATACCAGCACCAGCAGTATAGAAGCCTTTTAACATGTAACATTTCTCCTTTCTTTGCTTTTAGCTTTGAAATAGGAGTCTTAACGCCCGTTCACACGTAATAAATTAATTACCCTAACTTCTTTTTCGGCAATTTATCAATATTTTCAAGCATAATGCCTGTGCCCATTGCCACACAATCCATTGGATTCTCAGCAACAAAGACAGGAACCTTCAATTGATCGGCTAACAATTGATCAATACCATGTAGAAGTGCGCCTCCACCAGTTAGAATGACACCTTTATCAATAATATCGGCTGATAGTTCAGGAGGTGTTTGCTCTAGAACACTCTTAGCTGCTTGTACGATCAATGACACAGGTTCATGTAACGCCTGTTCAATTTCTTTTGATCCTACTGTCACTGTCCGCGGTAACCCAGATACCATATCACGTCCACGAATATCAATTTCTTCATTTCGTGAATTTGGAAACACTGTTGCCACTTGAATCTTAATCTCTTCAGCAGTCCGTTCACCAATTAGAAGCTTATATTCTTTTTTAATGTAATTTAATATTTCAGAATCAAACTTATCTCCAGCCATCTTAATTGAAGAAGCTGTTACAATATCACCCATTGATAATACGGCTACATCTGTTGTACCGCCACCGATATCAACGACCATATTACCGCTCGGTTGAAAAATATCCATTCCTGCGCCAATTGCCGCTACCTTCGGCTCTTCTTCTAAAAACACCCTTTTACCGCCACTCTTCTCAGCTGCTTGACGGATAGCTTTCTGTTCAACTGATGTAATATTTGTCGGGCAACAAATAAGCACACGAGGCTTAGATAAGAAGCCCTTCACATTTACTTTATCTATAAAATATTTCAACATGGATTCTGTTACATCAAAATCAGCAATAACGCCATCACGCAAAGGACGGATCGCAACAATATTACCAGGTGTTCGACCGACCATTCGACGTGCTTCTTCTCCTACTGCTAACGCCTTACCTGTTACTTTATCTATTGCAACTACAGATGGTTCATCGAGAACGATTCCTCGACCTTTTACATGAATTAACACATTTGCAGTACCCAAATCAATGCCGATATCTCTTCCGAACATACCATTCAATCCTCTCTTTCACGAATAAAACCGCCCATTAGACATAGTTCACTAATTATATATTTTAACATATATTTCACAGCAATAGCATGAATATACAAATTATTTCCGTTCCATAATAGAGTAGTTCACCTAAATTATTACACTCTATAGTTAACCTTATGTATATCGTATTCGGCAAATCCCCCATAAATTAGGGGCATGCTTCTTCTATTACGTATCAGCTGACGTTAAAATACCACTCCAAAACTTAGGAGAGACGAGCATGAGGAAAAATCACTGATATAAGGATTATTTTATACATACCCTTAAAAATCATAAAAAAACTTGGCATTAAGCCAAGCTCTAACTTCTATAACTGTTGTTCATTCATTTAGTGAGAGAAGAAATATAAGAACATCTGATCAATATATTTAAAATGCAATAAAAGCTCCGACTAAATGAAATCACCATGTATCGTTTGTAACTTTCTACTTTGATATCTTCTCTTTGTCGGTTGGTGGCTGCTTATACTTTAGCTTCGTCGCTTCCCCACCTCGTAAATGTCGTATAGACTTGTGATAATCAAGAATATCCTTTACTTCATTCGCTAACTCTTGATTAATAATTGGAAGCCGCTCTGTAAGATCTTTATGCACTGTACTCTTTGACACGCCAAACTCTTTAGCTATCATTCGAACTGTTTTTCTCGTCTCCACGATATACTTTCCAATCTTGATTGTACGCTCTTTGATGTAATCGTGCACACCACTCGCCCTCCCTAAATTGGATGTGAGAAGTGCGAAATGAAGCCTTAGTGAAGATGCAACGAAGAAAAAACAGGTGCTCATACGTCATAGAAAAACGAAGCATACCTCACCAACAAATCGTTAGTCTTCGTTCCCCATACACTGCCGCTACCTTACTTAAGACGGATAGTATAAAAAAGTTGATGAATAGTCACTCTTCGAAGTCAACCCACGCTGCTCACCTCTAACACTCTCTTCGTCATATTGGTCTTGTAGTGTTCGTTCACTAAGCTTAAGACACGCATCACTACACCTATCAGTTGAAAGGTAATCACACTCACACAATTAGAACTTATTCACATTTATTGAGTGAAGGTTTGCTATTAAAAGTTTATTAATCAAACTGTGCCAATATGCCAAGATAAGTCGATAAATAGTGGGAAACTCCAATTAAGTCATATTCCATTGTGTAACTTACATTTTTTCCCTCTCGTATTTTTAAATGAGCAAGCCCTTTTATTATTCTTCATGATTGTCCAAACAAAAAAAGCTTTGAACTATTATGAAATAGCTCAAAGCCTCCCCATTTAAAATGAAAGCGTTCTGGATTGACTATCTGCTTCCTTTATAAGTTCCCCCCAAGAATCATATCCACGATCACGAAACAATCTTAACAGTTCACTAAACAAGTATGCCGTCGTCAAAGCATCACCAATGGCACTATGGCGTTCATAAATTCTAGTTCCAAATGCCATTGCATAACGCTCCAATTCCCTCATATCCCAAGCAGGAGCCAGAAATCCAATTAAATCTAACGTATCAATTGCATGTGGTTTTTTAAAATTCAGCTTTTCCCGACGAAGCTCGTGTTTCAAAACCATCAGATCAAACTCAACATAGTGCCCGACAAGTGCAACACTCTCGTTCTTTTGGACAAAGTCAAAAAATTGTTCAATGCCATATAACGATTTACATGCACCCTCAACTTTTTCATTCGTTATTCCTGTTAATTCCGTAATATGATTGGGTATCGTTCTGTTTGGGTCAACATAGATTTGAAATGTGTCTTTATCAAGTACTTCCATGCCTTTCATATTTACAGCACCGATCTCAATCATTCGATCCGTTGTGGCAACTTGGAATCCAGTTGTTTCTGTATCATATACTGTAAAATTTAGTTGTTCTAATGGTGTATTCAATGGCTGTGACTCATCCAAAGGACAATTCAATGACTTACGTAGCCAGAACAATTATAACCCTCCCTTCAATCCTCCATCCTTTTTACTTTAAGAAAACCGTCACTATCAATGCATTGAGAATTCAGCTAACATACTACTTTGTAACTCACGAAATGTTTTTAATGTTAACATTAAGTTGTCCTTCTCCCGAGTCGTAATTTGAACAAAATGTAAAATTGAAGATGTTTCTTCCTCTCGTTTATGTTGACTCCATTTTTGACGAACATATATATTCATAATTTCATTGAATGCTACCTTTAAATCAGTTGCAAATTCTTGCTTTAATACTCCCTTCTCTACTAACATCGTTATACGTTGCAATGGCGTTCCATCGACAACCCCATATGCCAATGACAAGATTTGAAGGCTATGATGAAAAGGGAACAATATTTCCTTTTTTATATCAATTTTCTTGCGTTCTAAGCGAAATAATGCTCGAATTGGATGTTCCAATGATGGAACTTGGTGTTCTTTCTCTACTTCGGCCATCCGATACAAAAAGATTTTTGAACGTTCAAGCATTTCTTGATTTTGTATAATAAAACGTTCATGTAAGTCATCATCTCCATATAACTTTCGGAAAGAAAAGAAATTTTGCGCTAATAAGATATTGTCATTCGTTGACTGTAAGATCCATTGCCTTAAACGTGTTTGCCAACGGCTTAACGAACCACGCCAAAGCTCCTCACTTGCCATCATTTTCCCTTTACAACGTTCATAACCTGCGACTTCTAGATACTCAACGATAGCACTACCAAGCTTTTCAAAATAAACGCGAATGTCCTCTTCTTGTTCTGGTAGACCGTTATCATACACGAGGAAATGGTCTTGGTCTGTTAAGATAAACTGCTCTTCCCTTCCAGAACTGCCCATTTGATACCAACTAAATGCAACAGGTGGTGTTAATCCTTCTTTTTCCTTTAACGAGTCGACCGCGAGTTGCACACAACGTTTCACTAAACGGTCATATAAGCTTGTTACCATTTGCAAGGTATGTGTCATAGGAACTTCATCATTAATCATCGTTTCTAATACGGTATAGATGCCATTTTTCACACTAGAAAGCGACTCTTCCTTAGCACCTTCAACACGTTGGATCGTTTTTACCATACTTTCATTACGCTTACGCATTAGATCATCAAATGTGACGACACCTACAACATTGTCATTTTCATCGACGACTGGAAGATGTTTAAATCCCTTTAAAATCATCTTTGTTAATGCGTCATAATAATAATCAAAGCGTGAAATCTTCTCAACATTTGTCGTCATGATGTCAGCTAATGATGCACCATATGATTTCTCCTTAACGATAAAACGCTTCACTAAATCTTGTTCTGTGACAATCCCAACAAGCTCCCCATCTTCCATTACGAGTACAGAGCTTGTTTTATTTTGTACCATTAATGATGCTGCTTGCGAAACCGTTTTATGCAATGGAACTGTTAACGGAGGAGATGTCATTAAGTCCTGTACTCGCATCATAAAGCGTTCACTTTCTCCTGTTCGCTGAGCCAACTGTATCTGTTCTCCTAAAGAAATGTATATGTCGTTAAGACGTGTAACCGCACTACGCAACAAATACGCTTGAACTGAATTATCTTCCCAGCGTTGTTCTAAAACTTCAAACGGAATGTATAATCCAATTGTCTCTTCAATTGCTCGTGACTCAACCACTTCATCATAACGAGTTGTACTCGTCACACCGATAAAATTCGCCAAGCTGACAAATCCAATAATGCCACCTGATTGAACGACCTCTAGCACTTCAATATGCTCGTCATGAGGGTGGTGCAAATAGATTTCTGCTACTCCCTCAAGTAATAAAATGATTCCTTTTCTCGGTTTACTCACTTGAAAGATAACATCAGCAGTATGATATTCTTGTATTTCACATTGTTCTAATAGTTGTATAACTTGGCTAAAGGCCATCCCTCTAAAGAAGGGATGACCTTTCACATATTGATAAATTTGTTCTTTATCCAATCCTTGTTTCTTCTGGGTCTTCATGTATCCATACCTCGCCATCTTTATACGTCATTTGCTCAGGATAACGTAAATCAATTACTTCCTCTTGAATCTTTTGCGAAGGTGCTTTTGTAAGTAATGAAACAATTACATTGGCTAAAATACCTGAAGTTGCCCCAAAAATCCCGGCTCCGGTGTCAATGATACCTGCAATTGTGAAGCCCCCAAACTTAGCTGCAAAGATATATGCGAGCGTAACTGTCAAACCTGTTATCATACCTGCAACAACACCTGGTCCATTTGAACGCTTCCACCAAACACCAAGTAACAACGCTGGGAAAAACGATCCAGATGCTAATGCAAATGCCCATGCGACAATTTGTGTAATGGCTCCTGGTGGGTTAAGAGCAACAAGACCCGCAACGACTGTTGCAAGTACAATTGACCAACGCCCTACTAGAAGGCGTTTCTTCTCTGTAGCATTTGGATTAATTGTACGATAATAAATATCATGTGCTAATGATGATGATATTGAAATCATTAATCCTCCAGCTGTTGATAATGCTGCTGCCATCGCACCAGCTGCCATTAAACCGATAACAAAGATTCCTAGATTTGCGATTTCTGGTGTTGCCATTACAACGATATCCTTACTAATCACAATTTCCGTCCATTGCAGAACACCATCTGCGTTTTGGTCAGCTAAATTAAGCTTACCTGTATCAATCCATGCCTTCGTCCATGCTGGTAGACTACTAAGCTGGCTGCCTGCAACTTGCGTCATAAGAATGAAGCGAGAAAATGCTGCATATGCAGGTGCAGATAAATACAATAAACCGATAAACACAAGTGCCCAAGCTCCACTCCAACGTGCCGCTTTCATCGTTGATACAGTGTAGAAACGAACGATAACGTGAGGTAGACCTGCTGTTCCTGCCATTAACGTAAACATAAGTGCAAGAAACTGCCATTTCGTTCCGTTTTCAAACGGTGCAAAATACTCGGTTAAACCTAGCTCCCGATCAAGCGCACCAATTTCGTTTACAACTTCACCATATGTGAGCCAAGGTAACGGGTTTCCTTTTAGCTGTAAAGACATAAAAATTACAGGAACAAGATAAGCAATAATAAGAACTAAATACTGTGCAACCTGTGTCCACGTAATACCTTTCATTCCACCCAATGAAGCATACGTTGCAATCAAAACAACACCAATTAATGTTCCGATTTTTGCGTCTACCTCAAGTAAACGACCAATTACAACACCTGAACCAGAAAGTTGTCCAATTGAATACGTAAAACTAATAATAATCGTTGCAACTGCAGCTATTAGTCGTGCTGCATTACTGTTATAACGATCCCCAATAAACTCAGGTACTGTATATCTCCCATACTTACGAAGCTGTGGTGCTAATAAGAACGTTAGGAACAGATAACCTCCTGTCCATCCCATCAAATAAGCAAGTCCATCGTATCCAAGAATCATAATCGTTCCAGCCAGACCAATAAATGATGCTGCACTCATCCAATCTGCTCCAATTGCCATTCCATTGTATACTGGTGGCACTCCACGCCCTGCAACGTAGAAATCAGAAGTGGCCTTCGCTTTGTTAAAAACCGCAATACCGATATATAGTGCAAATGTTGCGACGATCATACCTGTTGAAACAAGAAACTGTGCATCCATCCTACGATCTCCCCCTTTATTTATCACATCTCAGCAAGTATTAGCTCCCCCAAACGAACAGCTCTTATTAATGATCGAGCGTACTACCGCTACTAATTGATTCATTTTTTGACTCGTCAATTCCAAACTTTCTATCAATAGCATCACTGACAATTGCATTTACGAACAATAAAACAATGAACAAAACAATTGCCCCTTGAGCACCCATGAAATATGGTAATGGCATCCCATTTACTGTCATATTAAATAAAGTTTCAGCATTGATAGCGATACCAAAAGAAAAAATCATTCCAATTGCGAGATAGATTAAAATACTGATCGTCCTCGCACGGAAATACGCATCCGCTTTTGCTTTGTCAATCTTTCTCAATTACATCTCCCCCTTAATTTATTCTCATCCCAAGAACTCCCCATCATCGATTAACAATTCGTTACAGACGCGTATCATCACCCCCCTAAATTTCCTGAAAAAACTTACTGCAAATCAAAAATAAGCTGAACCGTTTCCCAAAAAGGTAGCGGTACCATTGCTATTTTGATGACCATGTATACAAATAATGCGACAAACGGCATTGCTAATAAATATAACTTCTGTAGCTTCAATCCAAACACAACTGAAAAAATTGTAATTGCCGCAAACAATACTACAATCCACATCCGTTACTCCCCCCTTACTAATTAATGCAACTGTACATAAAACCTTTGATACTCTAATTTGAATTTTTTGTTAATAGTACACGTTAAAAAAGAGGTCAAAATGTGACGAGCAGATCAAGAAACATGGGCTCAATCTCAAGTACATATTCATGTAGCTACTTGAGGAACGAAGAGATGTGAATGCAATTTTCTCCGCATTTTCTAACAACCTCTAATGGGGCATGACTGTAATTGATCGCCTATCCTTTTTACTATTTCGTTAAATGTTTTCATAATATTCTAAGTGTTTGTTGCTAAACTTTAGAAATCCAATTTCCTCTTGTTGGATAAGTGTTTATAGAAATGAAGTGTGTACTATTGTTGTAGAAGTAGTGAATGATTTTATGAAGTGATATGACAAAGAGGTAGACAAAGATTATTTTCATTCTCTTATATGCGTCGCCGAATATGTGTATGTTATATTGAATAACGTTGCCAAAACAGCTATACTTTAAATTTATATGTAAGCGTTAACAATATAATTTTTATCAATAATTACTCCGAAAGAGTGGTTATTAACGTTAGAATTTTCTGTTAATTTTATTTAATATATTAATTCAGTACAGTGTGCTCGTCAAGGTTATAATGGAATATTTTCTAAATTTTTAAAATCTATAACAAGTAGTGAGTTCTTTCAACTGCACAAAAAAAAGCCGAAAGTGTGAAGTCTACACTTCCAGCTCTATCAGCTTATGCACCTTGGTTAGTTTCTTCTTCAGGTGTCTCTTGCTCTTCCTGATCATCAATTGGTGCTTCCTCTTCGTCCTCAATGTTGTTTCTATCTGTTTCTTCTGTAACCCGTTCTTCTTCAGTCCCATTCTCCATATCTGCAACAATTTCAGATAAAGGTTGACCTAGATAATCTACTGGATTAACTGCAACTCCATTGGCACGAATTTCGAAATGAACGTGAACACCTGCGTCTTGATTGAAAACGTTACTGCCTGCAATACCAATTGCTTGTCCTTGCTCAACTTCTTGACCAGCTTCAACTCGAACATCTTCAAGACTTTGGTACATTGTAACGATACCATTATCATGCTTTACTTCAACGACATTTCCAAGCAACGCATCCTTCTCAGCTGTAATAACTGTACCACTTGCTGAAGCAAGAACTTCAAATGACTCGCCGCTCTCTGTTACAAGATCAATACCTGTGCTTTGGTGGTAAGTATTATTATAGAAAACGAGAGCTGCTTGCTGTTCTTCCTCTGTTGAATCGAAATCATAAAAGCCCTTATGGATAACAACTAAATCTTCATTCTCCACAGGCATCAGTAATGATTCTTCTGTTAAGTTAACTGGTACAGCCTCTTCATTTCTATAAGACACTTTCGTTTGTTCTTGTTCTTCTTCCGGAATGATAGTTGCATTATCTCGACCATTTTGGAACCAAAGAACTGCTGTAAGGATCAATGCTGCACTTGCTAAATAAATTGCTGGAAATACCCATTTTTTGCGAAGCATTCGTTGCCATTTTGATCCCTTTGAAAGAATTTGTTTTTCTTCATCTCTCATTATTTATCACCTCACGAACCATTCTGATCAGATCGCAAGAATAATATACTAATTCATATAAATTTTTTTCTATTTATTTTTCGACAAAGTCATTTAAATTATGCATATGATTAAAAAAATTTTCTAGATTACTTACAATTAATGAAAACCTATAGTTCCGTTAAGCAATGAAATTTTTTAAAAATACAAAGCGACTTACTAATGGTTACTTAGTAAGTCGCTTTGTTATCCTCTATTATTTTTTAACTACCCATT
The DNA here is from genome assembly GCF_001742425.1 of Bacillus solimangrovi. GTDB lineage: Bacteria > Bacillota > Bacilli > Bacillales > Bacillaceae_N > Bacillus_AV > Bacillus_AV solimangrovi. The sequence goes on along the minus strand of NZ_MJEH01000013.1, from coordinate 52,335 downwards.
TCGTAGTGAATGGAGTCATTGATGATATATTTGTACCTTGATAATAGTGTGCGATAATATCAGGTGCTTCACTACCTTCACTCGCCATACCATTTGCACCATATTGGCTCATCCCTACTCCGTGTCCCCAACCTCTCGTCTTAGCTACAATTTTATCGCCTTCTCGAGAAAGTGAAAAATCAGATGAGTTCAAACTTAGTTTCGTTCGAATGTCCCGCCCTGTGAACACTTTATTATTAATCTGAATCTTTGCTATTCGTTGCCCTTCTGTCTGTGCAATTACTTTACCAACCGATGTATCAGCCCCGAGCTTTACACCGAGTAAATTTTCAAATTCTTGGATTGGAAATACTTTTACGGCAGAGAATTTTGGAGAATTTTTATCCCACGGACTTTCAACACTGCGTAAATACGGAAACGGGTTTTGCCAATAGTCTTCTGAATTCTCTGTATAACCATTACTTGTAGAGAAAAAAGATGCTGTAATCGGATGACCTTCATACGTAATAACTTGCCCTCTCGTTGCCTGAACTGCCTCATGAATTCGATCCATCTTCCATTGGTAATCTGTTCCCCAAATCCCCTTTAATTCTTCTGGACTCTTATAGACTTGATGCATTATTGTATCTGTAACCATTGCACCTTCTGGCAAACCTACCGCATTGTCACTTAACATTTGCTTCACAATGTAAGTTCTTGCCGTTAATGCTTGTGCCTTTAATGCTTCAATTTCAAATTCTGCAGGCATTTCTGAAGCAACGACACCTTTCACATATTCCTCAAGTCGTACATTTTCAATCGTTTTTGCATTACTTCGATAGACTGCAACTTCTACGACATCATCTCCTAGTTCAGGTTGAGATTTTGATGGTTGTTGCACAGAATGAGAATTGTCGACTTCTGATGTAAAAGGTATTACTAGTAACGTTGGAAGCACTAAGACGACTGTAAAAAGAGCTGCAAGTAAAATAACATAAGGTTTCCATGATTTCATCCAAATATTCCTCCATTTAATCACTATGTGCATTACTATTAGTATGGAGGTGGACAACCTTTTAGAACTCATTCAAACATATTTCATCATTAAACAATATGAAATAATATAAGACCTTCATACTTATTTATTTCGATTAAGAATATACAATCATTTATCAACTAACACTACAGAATAAATGTAATTCTTATAAAAAAAGAAGCTCGAAATGAGCTTCTTTTAAGCAAGATTCGTTTTTGCTGTTTGAGAAATCGATTGAATTGTTTCACTTTCATTACTCTCTTCTTGCTCTTGGACGCGTTCAATATCTGCACCAAGCGCAGCTAATTTCTCAACAAAATCAACATAACCCCGATCTAAATGATGTAATTCACCAACTCGAGTATAGCCATCTGCTATAAGTCCTGAAATAATAAGTGCAGCTGCTGCTCGTAAGTCCGTTGCTGATACTTCTGCACTTTGCAAATTCATTGGTCCATTTACGATTGCTGATCGACCTTCAATCTTAACATCACCATTCATGCGTCTGAACTCCTCCACATGCATGTAACGATTTTCGAAGACTGTTTCAGTAATCATACTTGTTCCTTCAGCCTGTAATAACAAAGCCATCATTGGAGCTTGCATATCAGTTGGAAAACCTGGGTGTGGCATTGTCTTCACATCGACTGCTTTAAGCATATCAGTCGGAATAACTCGTATACCATCCTGCTCATACTTGAAACGAACGCCCATTTCTTCCATCTTAGCAATTAGTGAACTAAGATGCTCAGGTACTGCACCTTCAACAAAGATCTCACTTTTCGTAAGTGCACCAGCGATTAAAAATGTGCCAGCTTCAATCCGATCAGGAATCATTGTATGCTCAGCGCCTCTTAACTTATCTACTCCATCGATACGTATCGTTCCCGTTCCAGCACCACGAACATTCGCACCCATCTTATTCAAGAAATTAGCTAGATCAACTATTTCCGGTTCTTTCGCCGCATTTTCAATCGTTGTTCGACCATCAGCTAGCGTTGCTGCCATCATAATGTTCTCTGTAGCACCGACACTTGGGAAATCGAGATACACCTTTGCACCTTTCAAACGTTCAGGTGCACTAGCTTCAATATAACCGTTACCGACTTTCACACTTGCACCCATGGCTTCAAAGCCTTTCAAGTGCTGATCAATTGGCCTTGAACCAATATTACAACCGCCAGGAAGGGCTACTCGAGCGTGGCCATTACGAGCTAGCAGGGAGCCCATAACGAGTACCGATGCTCTCATTTTACGAACATATTCAAATGGTGCTTCTGTCGTTAATATTCTTGATGCGTCAACTGTAATTTGTTTATTTTGAAATGTAACATTTGCATTTAAATAACGTAAAACCTCGTTAATCGTATATACATCAGCTAGTGGAGGTGCATCGTTAATAATGCTCTTCCCTTCACTTGCGAGTAGTGTTGCTGCGATGACAGGCAGAACGGCATTTTTCGCCCCTTCGACCTTAACCGTGCCGGCAAGGCTCCTGCCGCCGCGGATGATAATTTTATCCAAGACATTCCCCTCCGCGTCCATAGAATCGAAATCCTATTATTGAATTATAATTTACCACCAATGACGATTGAGATAATAGAAATGATTTTATTATTGATTTACGCGTTTTACCCTCTTCTCAACCTATTCCTGTCTATTTATTGAGCTAGTTACATGCACTATATTAATATTCAAGCGTGATTATAGGTGTGCCTATCGTTACCGTAGTTACGCCGCCCATTCCTTGTTGGCGTATACCTACTTGAAGGTTCATTTTGTCCTGATCATAAAGTGCAATTTCTTGTGAGAACTGTTTAGAATATGCAGAAATAGATATGAAGTTATCTTCAATTAACCGACTAACTGGTTGAGCACCTAGCTCCTCCAGTACATTATCTGAAAAAGTTTGCAAAACACCTTTCATCATATCACCAGCATGTCCACTTACACAAGAATAAAATTGGGGAGTTTTCTGGAAAATTTTAGATGAACTATCGACAATACGGTCTGATACATGAGACCATTGTCCATGATCCCACTTTTCCCCTTCAATATCATAAATTAAATACGTTTGATGGTTTTTTTTTGTAGGGTATGCAGTTAAGAGGATTTTCTCGGTGATGTTCAATTTTTGATCATGTTTAACAGCAATAGCCTTCCACATATGCTCTTCTCTTTCAAAAGACCACGTGAAGTCTTCAACCTTTTTAGCCAACCTTTTCACTTCTGCCTCAAACTCATCATAAGTTTCAAGCCGAACCTTTTCTTCTCGTGCATACATGTTCCAATTTTCAATTGATATATCCTGATTTTGGAATGCTACAACCAACCGTTCCAAATCATAATCGTTTCCTTTTGTCTCCCCAGTATGGTTTATGAATAATAAAGTAAACATGCATAATATAAAAAGCATAATGCCACGATAATATTTCAAAATCCCTCACTCCTTCTCTTACTTTCATTGTTTCCGTCATTTGCCCTGACATACATGAAAGTTTCCGCCTTCTTTCGACGGTTAAGGAGCGAAGGTTGTTGAAGATTAAGCATTCTTCGTTTTCATCAACTATCCACTGAGAAAATTAACATAAAAGTTTTACATAACGGATACTCTAAATACGATTGCAAGTTCTTTCTTTTAAAACAAATTTGGAATTTGTCGAGACCAAAACAGATAATCCAAAAAGAAATTGCTCACTGCTGATCCAATTGTAATCGTTAATAAAATGAGCAATACTCTAGCGTGACCTACCTTGCCTTTCTTCAGGATCATTTCAATTTTTATCCCCTGTAATGCCCACCACGTAATTGCGAAAAAAGCAAGGTGAACGATTATCCCAAGCATCGCCTGCTGTGCAATATTAACCTCCATCAATTCATACCTCCAACCTATATGAAATTCTTTTTCAAAAAAAGAAGAGAGCATCAAAAATGCCCTCCACTTTAACACTTTTAAAAAAAGTACACTTGCCGCTTCAATCAAACATACGTTAAGAATGTAAGATTATCCCCTTGTAAAGGATTTTCACTTTATTATAATATATGTTTCATTATTGACTAAAAAAGTCTGTAAAATTAAAGCTTTCATAAAAGAAATCCATTGCTACATTAGGTAAAATCCCAAACAGTAACGTACCTAGTGCACATAAAACAACAACAACGGTAATACCTACTGGAAGCTTAATTGCAGTCACTTGTGAGGCACGACGGAAAAACATTTGTTGCATGATTTTGAAATAATAGAAATACGAAATAACTGTACCTGTCATCATTAATGCCGCTAACATGTAATGAGATGGACGTGCGGTGAGTATGCCGACAAAAATGTTAAATTTACCGATGAAACCCATTGTACCAGGAATACCTGCTAATGAGAGGATGAAAATACTCATTAAAATCGCTAACCAAGGTGAACGTTCATATAATCCTGCAAACGCAGTCACATCTTCACTATCCGATTGTTTAATCATCACTTGAAGCAAAGCGAATGCCCCTAAATTCATAAATAAGTAAGCAATGAGATAAAACCAGATGCTTTCAAACATGAAAGCTGAGAAAGCAACAAACGGTACAATTAAATAACCAGCATGCGCAATACTAGAATATGCAAATAAACGTTTCATATTATGTTGTTTCAATGCAATCGTGTTCCCAATAATAATAGTCACACCGGCAATAACAGCTAAATAGCTTTGCATTGAAACAATTAACGGTAACTGCCCGCCAATACCAGGTGCTTGGATAAAAGTAACAACAAATAAACGAAGGATAATAACAAACCCTGCCGTCTTAGAAATAACACTCAGAAAAGCTGTTACAGGTGTTGGTGCACCTTGATATACATCTGGTGCCCACATTTGAAAAGGTACTGCCGCAATTTTGAATGACAAACCGACAAACATCATCAAGAACGCAATTGAAGCGATATATTGCAATTCTCCAGTTAATAAACCACCGAGCTGATTACTTATTTCATATAAGTTTGTAGAACCTGAAAGACCGTAAATATAACTCATTCCAAATAACGTAATCGCTGTTGAAATTCCACCATTAATGACATATTTTAATGCCGCTTCATTCGATTGCTTATTTTTCTTACGTAAACCAACTAAAATATACGAAGAAAGAGATAGCAATTCAAGACCAACATATAATGTGATCAAATCCGCACTTGAAGCCATCATCATTGCACCAAGCATCGCCGTCAAAAATAAATAGTAAAATTCTCCACGATCTTGCAATCCTTCCTTCGGTTCATAGCTAGCTGCTATTAAGAAGACAAATGCACCACCAACAAGAAAGATTAGCTTAAATGCTTTAGCAAACGAATCTAAGCGATACGTTTCATGTAGGATAATCGTCACTGGATCGTTTAGCTGCCCAAGTAAGAAAATGAGCGCAATAATAATACCACCTAAACCAACCCATGCAAGCTTCTTTCTATCTTTGTCTTTGCTCATGAATAAATCGAGTAATGAGAGTAGGGTTGCAACGCCAAGAATCACGAATTCTGGAGCCATAGCACCCCATTGATAGCTTAATAATGTTTCGAGATCCATATGCTTACCCCCCTATCCCTAACATGATTAATTCTAATGTCGTTTGTAATGATTGTGATAAGATGTTCGGAAAGACGCCAATACCAATGATAAATCCAAGTAACACAACAATCGGGACGGCCTCAATTGGCTGAATATCTCGAATTTCATTTTTGTATGTTTTCGTTTTACCAAACGTTACGTTTAATACTGCTCGCAATAAATAGGCTGCTGTTAAAATAATCCCTAATGCACCAATCGCTGCGATAAGTGGCATTGTCCCAAACAACCCAAGGAATGCCATAAACTCACTAACAAACCCTGACATACCTGGTAACCCTAGTGATGCCATTGCACCCGCTAATAGAAATCCTGACGTAATTGGCATAACCTTCGCTAATCCACCCAAATTATCAATTCTAGACGTACCAACACGTTCATATATGACACCAATGAGGAAGAACAAGAGTGCTGATATTAATCCGTGAGAAATAACTTGAAAAATTGCTCCTTGTATTCCTGAACTATTCATTGCACCTAATCCTATTAAAACAATACCCATATGAGAAATACTTGAATATGCAAGCACCATTTTAAAATCAGATTGAATAAGAGCAAGGAAAGCTCCATAAAGCAAGTTTATAACACCAAGCACTGCTAACACTGCTGCCATACTCTGAAATTCATCTGGAAAAACCCCAATTCCTAAACGAATTAATCCGTACGCACCAATCTTTAGTAGAATACCAGAGTGAATCATAACGATAGCAGGTGGTGCTTGTACGTGTACACGCAACATCCAACTATGCAATGGAAAGATCGGAAGCTTTACTCCAAATGCAATGAGCAATGCAGTTGCTATACCGAAACGAAAACTTTCTGAAATTCCAAAATTAGCAAGATGTTTATCTGGGAACGACATTATCTCTACGAGTTGGTTAATATTTAATGTGCCTGTCTTCGCAAACAGAGCAGCAAATACGATTAATAAAATCGCAGATCCAATTCCGTTAAAGATTAAGAAAGAATATGCCGCACGCTCTTTGTCATCGTACCCCCATTTTCCAATTAAGAAGAACATTGGAACAAGTGTTAACTCAAAAAACACAAAGAATAAGAGTAAATTCTCAGATGCAAATACACCGAGCATGCCTAGCTCTAATAGTAGAAAGAGCATGAAATAACCTTTCCACTCCTTCTTAATATGAATCGATGCAATTGATGCTAATGTGGCAACGATTGCTGTTAACAAAATGAGCACTAGTGATAAACCGGTAATACCAAGTTCATAATTAATAACAAGTTGCTGAATCGGTAAATCCTTACTATCACCAAATGCAAGCCATCGATAACTTTCTACAAATTGACTATTTGTTTCAGCTTGATTAAAGCCACCATAAATGATAAAAGCTAATATCAATGGCAAGAGCGTTGCACAAAACCCTACTATTTTAATAAGCTTTTCATTATTTTTCGGTAAAAAAGCTAATATAACAATCCCTACCAACGGGGAGAAAACTAACATTGAAAGTAACATTCCACTCATCCAAAATACCCCCCTGTTACAGCAAGGATTACGAGAAGTACAGTCAGTCCGAGAAATGCAACAGCACCATATACTTGAACTTGACCATTTTGTAACCGTGAGCCAATTCTACCGAGTCCATGGGTAAAGGCTGCAGTTGCACCAACAATCCCTTCCACTATGAATTCATCAATGTAACGGAATAAATAACCGACCGTACGTGTTGCATAAACAACAGTCATATTATAAAATTCATCAACAAAATATTTGTTATATAGTATCGTATGTGGTGTAATGCTATATTTCGTTAACCAATCACGTCCAATAAATTGATTTCCATAGATTAAATATGCAAGGAAGATCCCCATTACAGAAGAACCGACGGCTAGAATCATAATCCATTCAGCACCTGCAATATGCTCACTTGCATGTGCAATTAACGTGCCATCAGTTAACCAATCTCCTAGGAAAGTTCCAAACCATGGTGTATTCACATATCCTGAGAAGATTGCTAAAAAACCGAGCACAATCATCGGAATCGTCATTACAGCTGGTGATTCATGAACATGTTTTTGCTCACTACGAGGTTCACCTGTAAACACCATAAAAAACAATCGGAACATATAAAAAGCAGTAAATAATGCTGCAATAACGGCTACCCAGAATAGTTCGTATCTTCCATCTGCCCAAGCAGCGAGTAATATTTCATCTTTACTAAAAAAACCTGAGAAGAATGGCACACCACTAATTGCTAATGTTCCAATCAAAAATAGTGGGCCTGTAAACTTCATCTTCTTCCAAAGACCGCCCATTTCTTCAATGTTTTGAGTATTTGTAGCATGAATAACACTACCTGCCGCTAAAAATAATAATGCTTTGAAGAAAGCATGCGTCATCAAATGAAAAACTCCTGCTACATATCCAGCTGAACCTAAAGCCAACATCATATAACCGAGCTGACTGACTGTTGAATAAGCGAGAACTCGCTTAATATCGGTTTGAACAAGCCCGATACTTGCTGCAAAAATGGCAGTAAATCCGCCAACGAAAGCAATAGTTGACATCGCTGTCTCACTTGCTTCATATAGAGGAAATAATGATGCTACAAGATAGACACCAGCTGCTACCATTGTCGCTGCGTGAATTAATGCTGAAACTGGCGTAGGACCTTCCATTGCATCAGGAAGCCACGTATGTAGAGGAAATTGACCAGACTTCCCAACTGCTCCTACAAAAACCAATATTGCTGCTAATGTTAGCGTGCTTGTGTCGATTGTTCCTGATTGAACAGCTTTAAAAATCTCATCATATTCAAAACTACCAACCTGCCAAAATATCAACATAATACCGATGAAGAAACCGACGTCACCGATACGAGTGACAATGAATGCTTTTTTGGCAGCTGCCTTTGCATCTCCGTTATAAAAATAAAAACCGATTAACAAGAATGATCCTAAACCAACAAGTTCCCAAAACATATAAACTTGAAGCAGGTTAGGGGAAATAACTAATGAAAGCATTGCAAAGGTAAACAAACCGAGATAAGCATAAAAGACACTGATTCGGTCATCTCCCTTCATATAACCTTTCGAATACATATGTACGAGAAAACTAACAAGTGAAACGATCACTAACATGAGTGCATTTAGTTGATTAACTTCAAAACCAAACGTTAAGTTCACGTTTTGAATTGTTAGCCATGTACCCTCTACCTTTACATTACCGTGTTGAAAGCGAGCAAATAATGCACCAATTGATATAACGAGCGACGCTAACGTAGCAAGCATCCCAACATAGGCACTATTCTCTTTCATCTTTCTCCCAAATAATATTAGGAAGATAAATGAAAGAAAAGGAAAGAGCGGTATTAGCCATGCATTTTCCATCATCCTATCACAATCCCCTTCTTGGCTCACAGGATGTGAGTCATTCTTCTGTACAACTAGGCATTATCCCAAGCGAAACTAATCGAAGTGATTTGAATTATACCCCAGATAATCTTCTTAAAGAGGTTGTTCAAAAAGTTCGGGAAGAATGACTATCGAATAACTGCGTTGGCTTGCTTTTCCGCTCCTCATGTACACTACAAACGTACATTTCGGTGCTCAAACCTTCACCGCCTTGTTCTTCTCCGCCCTTTTTGAACACGATCTTAAACTAATGTTTCATCGAGTTCACTTCATCTACATTTACAGTTGAACGATTGCGATATAGTGCAATTAAGATCGCTAGCCCAATTGCAACTTCAGCAGCTGCAATCGAAATCGAAAATAATGAGAAGACCTGTCCTGTAATATTTGGATTAACTCCATATTTACTAAACGCAACAAAATTTATATTCGCTGCGTTTAACATAAGCTCAATACAAATTAACACGATTACAACGTTACGTTTCGTTAATGCACCGAACAACCCAATACAAAATAATGCTAAAGCCGTTACTAAGTAAACAGATAATGGGATATTACTCATTCGTTCTCTGCCTCCTCATCATCCTTCTTAGCTAAAATAATAGCCCCAATTAATGCCACTAGAAGAACAACAGATGTTAGCTCAAATGGAATAACATACTTTGAATAAAGCTCAATTCCTATTTTTTGAGTATTATCAATATGCAGATTTGTCGCTTGATCTCCAAGTGTTAAATCATGGATACCTAAGTAGATAACCAAAAAGAACACAGCTGTCCCAATCCCTACGAGAAGCATGCGCATCGTTGATGCCTTTTGTTCTCCCTCATCATTGTAACGGGTAAGCATAATACCAAATAACATGATGATTGTAATTGCACCTGAATAGACAAGAACTTGCACAATAGCGACAAACTCTGCAGAGAGTAACACATATAACCCTGCAATAGATAAGAACGAAAATACGAGAGCAACAACCATATGAACTACTTTCGTTAAGTTCAGCATGAGTACACCGCAAATAATCGCAATGAACGCCAAAACTGTAAATATGAAAAATTCACCACTCATGCCTTATTCTCCTCTCGTACGTTCTCATCGTTCTCATCAAGCCATTCTAAGTTCTTGAAAAGATCATCTCTGCTATATTCAGCAAGCTCAAAATTATTCGTCATGACAATCGCTTCTGTTGGACATACCTCTGTGCACAAATCACATAAAATACAGATTTCGAAATTAATATCATACGTATCAATGACTTTTCCTTTTTTATTCGGGTCTGGATGTTTCTTTCCTGTCAACTGAATACAGTCAGTTGGGCAAATATTCGCACACTGATTACAGACAATACATTTTTCCGGATAAAACTTCTGAATACCTCTAAAACGATCTGGTACTGGAAGTGGTTTATCTGGATATTCATACGTTACACCCTTTTTCGTTAAGCTCTTTAGGGTAAATTTCAATCCTTTTGCTAAACCGAGCATACTCCCACCCCTTTACTTTTTGCTAAATCAAGCGCCTTCTTCAATTTATTCAGTTATAAAAAGGCATTGACGTTCCCTACTGCGGGTGATGAATTAATTGCTTTAATTATTATTTAAAAGAGGTTGTTCAAAAAATCTGAATAAAAATCGCAATAGCACCTCTGCTACAACATGTCTCTAAGTTCCTCACGTATTAAAATACATACGGTCTAGTACTCGACCCAATATTGTCCTGATTTACTATGCACTTTTTGTCCTCTTTCTTTGCTTAAGCATTAAAAGAATAATTCTTTCACAATTGCAGTTAAGAAAATATTAGCTAACGCGATTGGTAATAAAACTTTCCATGCAAACTCCATTAACTGGTCTGCCCGTACCCTAGGAAATGTAGCACGGAACCAAATCATCACGAATACAATCGCACTAAACTTCAATGCAAACCAGATTGGACCCGGTATAAAACCTAAAAACGGAATAGGGTTCCAACCACCTAGGAATAAAACTGTAATGAGTGACGACATTGCAAAAAAGTATACATATTCAGCAAGCATAAAAAATGCCCAACGAAAACCTGAATATTCGACATGGAAGCCAGCTACTAATTCTGACTCAGCTTCAGGTAAATCAAACGGTGTTCGGTTAAGTTCCGCTACTGCAGATATGAAGAAAACAACAAAACCAATTGGTTGCAAGAAAATAAATGCAACATTCTTCTGTGCTTCAACAATCTCCATTAAATTAAGGGTTCCTGCAAATAACACAACACCAATTACTGACATAACGAGTGGAATCTCATACGAAATCATTTGGGCAGCTGCACGCATACCACCAAGTAATGCATATTTATTATTCGAAGCCCATCCACCAGTCACAACACCAACTGTCGTGATACCTGAAATAGCAATATAATACAATAACCCAATACCAATATCAGCAAAATGGAAGACTTCAGTAAATGGCATAACAGCAAGGACCATAAATGCCGGTGCGAACGCTAACACAGGGGCAAGAACGAATAATGGTTTATCAGCTGCCTTTGGAATGGAATCTTCCTTTAATAAGAGCTTCAAAACGTCAGCTACTGTTTGGAGCAACCCCCATTTACCTCCAACTCGTGATGGACCTAGACGAGCCTGCATAAATCCCATAACTTTACGTTCAGCAAGGATACCATACGTTACAAAACCAAGCACAACGGCAAGCAACCCTGCACCTAATGCAAAGAAAGCCCCAAAAGTCCATACAGTAGGAGATGACTGCAATAAACTATCAATCATTAGCCATCAACCTCCCCAAGTACGATATCAATACTACCTAAAATAGCAACTACATTGGCGATATTTTGCCCCTTTAACAATTTGGGAAGAATTTGCAAATTATAAAATGATGGTCTACGGAATTTCAAACGATACGGTTCCTTCTTACCATCACTTGCAATATAACAACCAATTTCACCACGCGGAGACTCAATTCGTACATATGCTTCACCTTTTGGAGCTTTAATAATTCGTGGAACTTTTGCCATGATCTTGCCTTCACTTGGAAATTGTTCGACTGCTTGTTCAACAATTCGAATACATTGTTCAATTTCTTCCATACGGCACTCATACCTTGCCCACGCATCACCACCTGTGCGTGTTGGTACATCAAAATCAAAGCGGTCATAAATTGAATATGGTTCATCTTTTCGTAAATCCCAATTTTCACCCGTACAACGGAGACCAACTCCACTTAGTGAATATTCCAATGCTTCTTCACGAGTATACTGACCTACTCCTTTAACACGGTTAAGGAAAATCTCATTACCTGTTACAAGCTCATGGTAACCCGCTAGCTGTTCTCTCATATAAGGAAGGAACTCTCTTACTTTATCAATCCATCCGTCTGGTGCATCCCATTTCACACCACCTACACGCATATAGTTAAATGTAAGACGAGCACCTGAGAGTTCGTTTAGTAAGTTTATGATCATCTCACGTTCACGAAATGCAAATAAAAACGGGCTTAATGCGCCAATATCTAATAAATATGTTCCGTACCAAACGAGATGACTTGCTAATCGTCCAAGCTCCATAACAATTACCCGTAAATATTCAGCACGCTCAGGAACCTCAAGATCCATCATCGTCTCAACAGCATGACAAAGGACATAGTTGTTTGTCATTGCTGAGAGATAATCCATTCGGTCTGTATATGGGATAATTTGAGTATATTGTAAATCTTCGGCCAACTTTTCTGTTCCACGATGCAAGTAACCGATTACAGGTGTAGCTTCAGTAATTATTTCCCCGTCAATTTTTAGAACGAGACGGAAAACTCCATGTGTACTTGGATGTTGTGGACCTACATTTAATAACATTTCTTCCGTTCTAATCATTTGAGCTACACCTCCACATCATATGGCTCATAGTCTTTACGCATCGGATGCCCAATCCAATCATCTGCTAATAGAATGCGCTTTAAATTAGGATGATTAGTAAATACGATTCCTAATAAGTCATAAGCTTCACGCTCTGGCCAATCTGCACCGTTCCAAACACCTGCCAATGACTCAATTTCGGGCTTTTCGCGGTCAATTTTCACTTTTAACGCTACTGATTGACGATTTTTATAAGAGTATAGATGAACATAGACTTCCATATGTGTTTCAAAATCGGTTCCGTGCAACTCACTTAAATATTCAAAGCTTAACTGCTCATTGTATTTAAGAAATTCAGCAAGCTTAAAATATGTATCTCGTTTTGCAACAAATGTTGGTACATCCTTTGATAAACGATTAATATATGAATCTTCTAATAGGTCAGAGCCTAAGTTACTATTGATAACATTTATAAACTTATCAAGTAAAGGTTGGTTTGGTGAAGGTTTTTCCTCTTCGGTATCATCACTAGTAGTTCCTTTAGCAGTTGCTGCTGCTTTAGCTTTGGCAGCTGCGACTGCTTTTGCCTTTGCTGCTGCAATCGCTTTCGCTTTCTCATCATCCGTTGAAGAAGCTGTCCCCTTTGCTTTCATTTTTGCAGTTGCTGCAGCCTTCGCCTTTGCTACTGCAACTGCCTTCGCTTTCGCTTTTGCCTTTTCTTCGTCATTGCTTCCAGTTTCCGATTCTGCTTTCTGTTTTGCTTTTTGCTTCGCTAGTGCCGCTGCTTTCGCCTTTGCTGCTGCAGCCGCCTTCGCTTTCGCTTTTTCCTTTTCTTCGTCACTGCTTCCAGTTTCCGATTCTGCTTTCTGTTTTGCTTTTTGCTTCGCTAGTGCCGCTGCTTTCGCCTTTGCTGCTGCGGCTGCCTTCGCTTTCGCTTTTGCCTTTTCTTCGTCACTACTTCTAGTTTCCGATTCTGCTTTCTGTTTTGCTTTTTGCTTCGCTAGTGCCGCTGCTTTCGCCTTTGCTGCTGCAGCTGCCTTCGCTTTCGCTTCATCTTCTTTTGAAATCGCTTTCGTTTCTTCATTTAACTTTTTTTCAGCAAGCTTTTTTCTAGCTAATTCTTTTGCACGTTCAGCGGCTTCTCGTTTCAACTGTTCATTATCTTTATCGGTCATTGATTAATCACCGGCTTCCCAGTCTTAGCTTCATAGCGAATTTTTTCCTGCAATTTATTAATCCCATAAATTAGTGCAGCAGGATTCGGTGGACATCCTGGAATATAGACATCCACTGGTACGATTTGATCAACACCTTTTACAACAGCGTATGATTTCACATAAGGTCCTCCAGCTGTTGCACATGAACCCATAGCAATTACCCATTTCGGTTCAGGCATTTGATCGTATAGACGTTTTACAATTGGAGCCATCTTCTTCGTAACTGTTCCAGAAACAATCATACAATCAGATTGTCTTGGTGAAGTTCGAAAAAATGATCCAAATCGGTCAAGGTCATAGTGAGATGCTCCCACACCCATCATTTCAATTGCACAACAAGCAAGCCCAAATGTCATTGGCCAAATGGAGTTACTCCGCGCCCAAGCTTTCAATTGCTCTAACGTGGTAAAGAATACATTACGTTTTAATTCTTCGTGCTCTTCAGGAGTTATATTCTCTAAGTTTAGCTCCATTTCAACACCTTCTTCTTCCATGCATAAATTAGTCCAATCAATAACATTACAACAAATATTAACATTTCAATTAAAGCAAATATACCTAACTTATCGTAGGCTACTGCCCACGGGTATAAAAAGACTGTTTCAACATCAAAAATAACGAACATTAATGCAAAAATATAATAACGCACATTAAAACGTACACGTGCATCATGAAAGGGTTCAATCCCACTCTCATAAGTTGTTTGCTTTTCAATAGTTGGTTTATTTGGTCTCAGAAAACGTCCCGCCGTTAAAGCTACAACAGGTAAGAGAATCCCCAATAACAGAAAAGCAACAACAATCAGGTAATTGTTTTGATATTGAAAGAAATCTGTCATACCTCCCCCTCCAAACCTTGATTATTCTGAACTTTTTGTAACCGCCCTTATTATAGCAAATACCAATATTTGTGTCGATAAGTGTTCAGCATCTAACATAAAAACAGTCAGAGTAAGTTTTCACAATTGTATTAATAATTTTATTTACATAATAAAAAATAGCCCTAAGGACATATCCTTAAGGCTATTTTTACATACCTGTTACATTTAAACGATTGATGGCACGTTTCAATGCCAATTCAGCTCGTTTCGAATCCATATTATCTTTTGGACCATTTTTAAGACGACGCTCAGCTCGTTCTTTCGCAGCCTTTGCTCGTTCTGGATCAATTTCTGATGGTATTTCAGCTGATTGAGCAAGGATAGTCACTTGTCCCTTTCTTACTTCTAGGAAGCCACCAGAAACAGCGACCAAGTGTGTTTCGTTATCCTTCTTCAAGCGAACCGCACTAATTGAAAGCGGAGCTACCATCGGAATATGACCAGGTAAGATACCTAATTCACCGCTCAATGCTTTTACACTGATCATTTCCACATCAGTTTCATAAACTGGGCCATCAGGTGTAACGACACTAACTTTCATCGTACTCATAAAGAACCCTCCTATTATTAGATCCAGCAGGAAAAGTGTAAACTATTTCTAGACGAAGTGTTCAACCAGTTCATGGTAACTATTGTTGGACTTATCTACCATTTATGAACACATTCATAACAGCTATCCTTCTTCTCCTACTGAGCTTCTAATAATTATGCTCCTTGCATTTCTTTCGCTTTTTCGACAACTTCTTCAATACGTCCTACTAGGCGGAACGCATCTTCTGGAAGATCATCGTGCTTACCATCAAGGATTTCACCAAACCCTTTAATTGTTTCCTGAACAGGTACATAAGAACCTTTTTGTCCAGTGAACTGTTCTGCAACGTGGAAATTCTGTGATAAGAAGAATTGAATTCGACGTGCACGGCTAACAGTCTGTTTATCTTCATCAGATAATTCATCCATACCTAAGATGGCGATAATATCTTGAAGTTCTTTATAACGTTGTAGTGTCTGCTGTACTTGACGTGCAACATTATAGTGTTCTTCACCAACAATATCAGGTGAAAGAGCACGTGAAGTTGATGCAAGTGGATCCACCGCAGGGTAGATACCCATCTCAGACAATTTACGCTCAAGGTTCGTTGTTGCATCTAAGTGAGCAAATGTTGTAGCCGGTGCCGGGTCAGTATAGTCATCGGCAGGTACATATACTGCTTGAATAGATGTGATCGAACCTTTATTTGTAGAAGTGATACGCTCTTGTAATTGACCCATTTCAGTTGCAAGAGTTGGTTGATAACCAACGGCAGATGGCATACGACCAAGTAGGGCTGATACCTCTGAACCAGCTTGCGTGAAACGGAAAATGTTGTCGATGAACAATAGTACGTCTTGACCTTGTTCATCACGGAAATGTTCAGCCATTGTTAAACCAGTAAGGGCAACACGTTGACGTGCACCTGGTGGCTCATTCATTTGACCGAATACCATTGCCGTTTTATTAATTACTCCAGAGTCTTTCATTTCATAGTAAAGGTCATTACCTTCACGAGTACGCTCTCCTACACCGGCAAATACTGAAATACCACCGTGCTCTTGAGCGATATTATTAATAAGCTCCTGGATTAATACCGTTTTTCCTACACCTGCACCACCGAATAGACCGATTTTTCCACCTTTAATATAAGGGGCAAGTAAATCAACTACTTTAATTCCAGTTTCAAGAATTTCAGTTTCTGTTGATAACTCTTCAAATTTCGGTGCTAGACGATGAATTGGATCACGGTGCGTGTCCGCTGGAAGCTCCTCATCAAGGTCAATCTTATCACCTAAAACGTTGAATACACGACCAAGTGTTACTTCACCTACTGGAACTGAAATTGGTGCACCTGTATCTAAAACGTCCATACCACGCATGATACCATCTGTAGATGCCATCGCAACAGTACGAACCATATCGTCACCTAGGTGAAGGGCAACCTCTAAAGTCAAATCAGTCTTTGAATCTGACTCTGAATTTGCATTATATTCAACCTTAAGGGCGTTATAAATTTCCGGTAGTTGACCACTTTCGAACTTAACGTCAACAACTGGACCCAAAACTTGGGTAATACGTCCTTTATTCATCGTTTTCCCTCCTAACTGACTTCATCGTGACTTTGTAGTGAATCTTTTTCTTCTACAAGTCATTTCGTTGGAACACTAAGCTTCTATTCTAGTGCTGCTGCACCGCCGACAATCTCAGTGATCTCTTGGGTAATTGCTGCTTGACGCGCACGGTTGTAAGAAAGTGTAAGTGTACTAATAAGGTCATCTGCATTATCAGTTGCACTTTTCATCGCTGTCATACGAGCCGCATGCTCACTTGCTTTACCATCGAGCAATGCACCGTAGATTAGGCTTTCGGCATATTGTGGTAACAGCTCTTCTAAAATCTCTTCTTGAGATGGTTCGTATTCATACGAACTTAATGCTGTTCCATCTACCTCTCCAGCTAAGTCTGTTAGCGGTAGAAGCTTATTCTCAGTGAAATCTTGCTGAATTGCACTCACAAAGTGGTTATAGTACATATAAAGTTCATCATATGTACCTTCAGCAAAATATTTTACAGCTTTACTAGCAATATCCTTTATATCAGAAAACAACGGTTCATCATTAACTCCAACAATTTCTTCAATGATAGGCATGTTGCGCTTTTTAAAGAAATCGCGTCCAACACGACCCATAACGATAATACCGTACTCATCTGTAGAGTTATGTCGTTCCTGAATCTTCTGGTAAACATTTCGAAGTACGTTACTATTATATGCCCCAGCTAGGCCACGGTCTGAAGTGATAACTAGATAACCTGTTTTCTTAACATCACGGCTCTCTAACATCGGATGATTCACACCATTGCTACCTAGTGCGATACTTGCAACAACTTCCTGAATTTTATTCATATATGGAAC
The DNA here is from genome assembly GCF_001742425.1 of Bacillus solimangrovi. GTDB lineage: Bacteria > Bacillota > Bacilli > Bacillales > Bacillaceae_N > Bacillus_AV > Bacillus_AV solimangrovi. Next base: position 34,456 of record NZ_MJEH01000013.1, on the reverse strand, counting down.
GAATGATTTCGCATTCATTTCAGCACGATTCAACTTAGAGGCAGATACCATCTGCATAGCTTTTGTAATCTGCTTCGTTTTCTTTGTCGAGGTAATTCTCGCTTTAATGTCGCGTAAAGATGCCACTCGATCTCACCACCTTCAATTGGTATTCAAAGAGTGTATTGGACAAACGTCACTCACTCTTTGAACACTCAGTTTTCATTAATGTCGTTGATGAGGTTGCTTAATTGTTATTCGAAGGAATAAAAGATTTCTTAAATTCATTAATTGCAGCTTTGAATTCTTCATCTTCAGGCAAGTTACCTGTCCCACGAATATGGTTAAGCATATCTTTTTTGTTATGCTCTAACCAAGTGTGATATTCTTCTTCAAAGCGTTGAATATCTTCTACAGCAATGTCATCAAGGAAACCTTTTGTTAATGCATATAAACTTGCAACTTGCTTATCAACTGAAAGAGGTTTATGCAATCCTTGTTTCAGAACTTCTACAGTGCGGGCACCTCGATTAAGCTTTGCTTGAGTAGCTTTATCAAGGTCAGAACCAAACTGTGCAAATGCCTCTAATTCACGATATGAAGCAAGGTCCAGACGAAGTGTCCCTGATACTTTCCTCATCGCCTTAACTTGGGCAGAACCTCCTACACGTGATACAGAAAGACCTGCGTTCACGGCTGGACGTACGCCTGAGTGGAATAAGTCAGATTGTAAGAAAATCTGTCCATCAGTAATTGAGATAACGTTCGTTGGAATATAAGCAGAAACGTCACCTGCTTGTGTTTCAATAAATGGTAATGCTGTTAGAGAACCGCCTCCAAGAGCATCACTTAACTTCGCTGCACGCTCTAGAAGACGAGAGTGTAAGTAGAATACATCCCCTGGGAATGCTTCACGACCTGGTGGACGACGAAGTAATAATGAAAGCTCACGGTATGCAGAAGCTTGTTTTGATAAGTCATCGTAAATAACAAGAACGTGCTTACCGTTATACATGAATTCCTCACCCATCGTTACACCTGTATATGGTGCAAGGAATAGCAATGGAGCAGGTTGAGACGCACTAGCTGTAACAACAATCGTATAATCTAATGCGCCGTGTTGACGTAGTGTTTCAACTACCCCACGAACAGTAGATTCCTTTTGACCAATTGCAACATAGATACAAATCATATCTTCGTCTTTTTGGTTAAGGATCGTGTCGATTGCTACAGCTGTCTTACCTGTCTGACGGTCACCGATAATTAATTCACGTTGACCTCGACCGATTGGAATTAATGAATCGATCGCTTTAATACCTGTTTGAAGTGGCTCATGTACTGATTTACGAGCCATAACACCTGGTGCTTGTCCTTCAATTGGTCGTGATTTAGTTGTTTCAATTGGACCTAAACCGTCTACTGGTTGACCTAGTGGATTAACTACACGTCCTAGTAGCTCTTCCCCAACAGGAACTTCCATGATGCGACCAGTACGACGTACTTCGTCACCTTCACGAATATCCGTGTAAGGACCTAGGATTACGATACCAACGTTGTTTTCTTCCAAGTTCTGTGCCAGTCCCATGACACCATTAGAAAACTCAACAAGTTCACCAGCCATGACATTGTCAAGTCCATGAGCACGCGCGATACCATCACCAATTTGGATAACTGTACCGACATCACTTACTTGAATATCTGACTGATAATTTTCAATCTGCTTTTTTATCAGCGCACTAATTTCTTCTGCGTTAATGCTCATGAAATTCACCCCTATCTTTAGCGTTTTACAGAAACTAACTGTCTTTCAATGCGATCTAACTTACCTTTGACACTACCATCGAAAATTGTATTTCCAATTCGTAGTTTTACACCGCCAAGTAAGTCTGTATCAACGATATTTGTAATATGAAGCTCTTTCTTACCAACTGTTTTAGCGAAAGACTCAGAAAGCGCTTTTTCTTCGTCAGCGGTTAAAGGACGAACAGAGTATACTTTTGCATCTGCAAGACCTTGTGCTTCATTCGCTCGCTCGAAATAATTCTCAATAATTTCAAGAATTACTTCCTCACGTTTACGGTCAATTAATAAGAAAAGTGTATTTATAACAATTTGTGAACAACTTGAAAAAGCGTCCTTGACTAAGTCTTTCTTCGCTTCTTTTGTAAGTTTTGGATTTTTCAACAACAGTAAGAAATCACTATGATTCACTAACGCATCATAAACTGCTTTCAATTCTGCACGAATTTCATTCAGTTTATTTTGTTCGTTAGCAGATAAAAAGAGAGCTTCAGCATAACGCTTAGCAACTATGTTTTGGCTCATCGTGACTCTCCTGCCTCTTTAATGTATTCATTAATCAATTGTTGTTGGTCCTGTTCACTAAGTTCTTTCTCAATTACTTTAGAAGCAATCAATACAGACAAGGAAGATACTTGCTCACGTAAAGCGGCAATTGCTTGGTCCTTCTCTTGTTCAAGCTCTTTCGATGCAGCTTCTTTCAAACGAGCTGCTTCACTACGAGCTTTCTCAAGCAATTCTTTCTCTTGCTGCTCGCCTATTTTCTTAGCATTCTCAATTAATCCCTGCGCCTCTTGTCGCGCTGCTTTTAACGCTCCTTGTTGCTCAGCAACGAGTGCGGCAGCTTCTTTGCGGCTTTTTTCAGCTTCAGAAATTTCATTTGAAATATGCTCTTCACGTTCCTTCATAATGCCCAGAACTGGACCGAAAGCATATTTGCGTAAAAGTGCTAACAAGATTAGGAACATTGTAAGCTGAAATAATACATCGCCTAGATTAAATCCAAACGCTCCACCAGCACCTAAAACATAAAGTTCTGCACCATACTGCACGGTGTTCACTCCCTTCAAGAGTCATCCAGCTTTCCGTGTTAACTTTATGGAAAACTGCCATAAAATTCATCAAAAATGGTTTTAATGAATTAAAACTAGGGTAAAAATTATTACGAATTAAAACTTTGCATACCTACATAAAGTAATGGCGAAGTGTATCGCATTGTACGATCTTCGCCATTACGAACTAATTGAATAAGTTCAATATCTAATTGCAATATGTAGATTATTACACACGTAATTATTGACCCATTACGATGAATGCAATAACTACTGCGATGATTGGAATCGCCTCAACTAACGCAACCCCGATAAACATAATTGTTTGAAGAGCACTACGTAATTCTGGTTGACGAGCGACACCTTCTACTGTACGACTTACGATAAGACCATTACCAATACCTGCACCAAGTGCTGCTAAACCAATTGCAATTGCAGCTGCTAAAAGACCCATGAAAAAGTCCTCCTTCTTATTTACTGAATTTTTTGTTTTTTATAAAATATTAATGGTCATGACTCACTTTGTGTGCCATATATACCATTGTTAACATAGTGAAGATAAATGCTTGAATTGTACCTACAAAAACACTAAACGCTTGCCATAACAGCGTTGGCACGATAGCACCAAGTGTCCCAGCTATACCGGTAGTTGCCAGACCCGCTAGTAACCCTAAAAGAATTTCACCTGCAAAGATATTACCGTAAAGACGCAGACCAAGAGTTAGCGTATTTGCAAACTCCTCAATGATTTTCAATGGGAGTAAAAACGGCATCGGTCTTAGGAAATCACGACCGTATTCGCCTGCACCCTTAAGCTTAATCCCATAAAAATGAGTTAAAGCTACAACCATTGCTGCTAGAGTTAAAGTAATCGTAGGATCGGCAGTTGGTGACTTCCACCAGAGGTTGTCCCCTATTATTACTGCGAATGGTAATCCTAACATATTAGACACGAAAATATACATCATTAGTGTCAATCCTAATGTTAAGAAACGTCCACCAGTTTTCCAATCCATTGTACTCCCAATGATTCCTTTTACGAAATCAATTACCCACTCTATAAAGTTTTGCATACCTGTTGGTTGCATCTTCAAGGAGCGAGTTGCTGTAACAGCAATTAGAAAAGTAATTAAGGATGCTACACTAATCATGAGAACGTTTGACATATTAAATGTCATACCTAAAAATTTAACAATGTAAGCACCATGTTCCACTTCAGTTTCACCTCACTTTCAGCTACTTGCGAAAGGCTTGAACTAAACTATCTATCATAATGACGATATAAGGAGTCATTATTCCAATTATTACACTTACCAAATGAATCTTGTCTGGATAATTTAACGCAACAAGAACAGCTAGTCCAGCTAATGCCATCCTTGAGATCATCCCTAATGAACGGGCGCTCTGTCCTGAGGCAACTTTTTCCATGAAACGGTCTGTTTTCCTAACCATCATCCAGTAATTGTACAATCCTACTGCAGTTCCTATAGATAATCCTAAGAATACTGCTTTGTACGATGTAATGCCCCATCCAATTAGAAAAATTGTAAGCGCATTAATTATGGATTTTCTTTGACGTTTATACATTTGATTAAATTGAGACATCAGTTTTCTTCTCCATAAAAATGACGAATTGAATGTAAGGTAGCATAAACACCTGTAGACAAACCGAGGAGTAATCCGATGATTAAAAAGAGTGGCATTGTACCCAGTTTATTATCGATCCATCTTCCTAAGAAAATACCGATTAAGACTGAGCCTGCTAATTGCGAAAGAATGGCAGACATCAAAGCCATTGCTCGAAAAGGGCTTCGTTTGTCATTATTCAATCATGAGCGCTCCTTTTTTTCTGAAAATGTGAATTTTCACTCAGCTAGACGTACACTATTCTACATAGTTAAACCTTATTATGGTATATCCTTAGTTAGCATACAATAGGGATAATACAATGTCAATGCGTATGTAGTAGAAATGAATTCATTTTTCAACTGTTTGAAAATTCAGCAAATATTTGCAAATAAGCATTAATATTCGACTAAATCCTCCGATATATGCTGTTTACTTTCACCAAATTTCCCTATTTCTACGATTGTTTCGTTCAAATAGGTTTCACCATCAATTTCGATACTAGCAACTGCATAATAAACACCATCTCCCACGTTCAACTCTTCTCGTGTGAAAACCCCTGCTTGACGCCCCTTAGAATAAGAAAGCTTATCAGCTTTTAGTGGTGTCAATTTCATCGTATTTGGTTCAATTAAGAAGATAAACACCTCATCTGCACCTTTCGATAAATATAACTCATATTTATACCCATCCTCATGTTCGTCCCAACTAAAATCAAAACCCATTACTTTTGGATAAGACAATTCATCGACTAAATATAAGTAAGGAATAGCTGTACTTTCACGACCCACATTGACGTTTAGCCAACCGTCATGTATTCCTTGGTTCATAAATTGCGGTTGGACATCTAACGTTACTGTCACATCTTTTTTTTCAAATGGTCGCAACGTAAAGCTACTGGGAAGTTTCCATTGGATACCTGCCTTATAAGATGGGGGGTTAAATGTAACCTTCTTATCTACTGCAGAATGATTTTCAACCTTTAACTGAATACCTCTTTGCTGACGTTCTAACCTTTTGTTCCAAAATCCAAACGTAAGTGAGCTTGGATAAATTAGAGTATCTGCTATTACCGCTTCTTGTAACTGAATTCTTCCAGCTCCTTGTTCATACACCTTATACGTCTCACCCTCATCATTCGTTAACTTCTTCGCTGTATTCATTAAAGCCGCCTTTACTTGATTAGGTTCCCAATCCGGATGAAGTTGTAATATTAGCGCTGCCGCACCTGCAACATGTGGTGATGCCATACTTGTCCCATCTAAGGGAGTATAGCCATCTGGAACAGTACTTTTAATTGCAACACCTGGTGCAGTAAGATCCGGTTTGATCCCCCATTCAACAGTAACGGGACCGCGTGAGCTGAATAGAGCTAACTGATCATCGATTTCTTTTCTAACCGTTTCTAAATAGACGTGCCCTTGTATAATTTCAGCTTTTAACTGTTCTCCAGTTTCTTTACCGAGAGCGGCTACCGGGATCGAAATGCCTGCTTCAAGCAGACCATTATAACTACCTTCTTCATTATTATAGATAAATACAGCCCTAGCCCCAGCTTTTTGAGCATTTTGTGCTTTTTCAGTAAATGAAGTGTCTCCTCGTTCAATAAGCACGAGCTTTCCAGTTGAACCTTGAAGATCTTCTGTCGTTCCTTTTTTTGCATCGATTACTTCGTAACTTTTGTTAATATCCCATTTAGGTGACCCCGTTAATAATTGAACAGGAGTCAACTCTTCACGATTTAATCTAATATAAGGTACTGTCATCGATGGTGTCGATGCACCTACTGAAATTGCTTTAGATGCCGTACCCGGTGAACCAACCGTCCACATGCCGGGTCCTGAATTCCCATTAGACGTTACAGCAACCACTCCCTGTTCAGCTGCTCCATTTAGAGCAATACTAGTTGGCCAATCTGGACCATTCACATCATTCCCTAATGATAAGTTAATAATATCCATGCCATCCTTAACAGCTCGTTCAATTGCAGCAATCACTTGTTCAGACGTACCTGTTCCACCAGGACCAATTGCCCGGTATGCGTAAATTTCTGCCTTAGGCGCAACACCTTTTAATTTTCCATTGGCTGCGATGATCCCGGCAACATGTGTACCATGTTGTGTAGGCTCTCCTTGCTCTAATGTCGTTTCCATTGGATCATCATCTTGATCAACAAGATCATACCCACCATAGTAACTGTCTTTTAAATCTCGATGATTATAATCAATGCCAGTATCAATTACACCTACTTTCACACCTTTTCCTGTAAGCGACTTATCCTTAGAAAGTTTCCTTCGAATTTGATCAGCACCAATAAAGCGTACACTTTCATCAAGAGCTACTTTATAAGACACACTCGGGTATACTGCTTTTACACCTTTAATTTGAGCAATTCGATCAATCTCAAATTTATCTACTTCTACTGCAAATCCGTAAAAAGCGTATTCATACCGATCTGTGATCTTCGTGTCAGTTAATTTTTGTTCAAATTTCTCTAATGGCTGATCTCGTTCTAGTTCTATAATATAAGAGCTTAATTTCTCAACAGCATGTACTGGTTCTTCATTAATTACAGAAAACATTATAATAATAAAACAATAGAACACATTCATAAGTTTTCTATTCATACATTCACCTCCTCCTCTATATTTCCCATTACTAAAAAAATGATTAATAATATGGAAATTACGCATATAAAAAACCATTATTCGAATTTTGTTCATTCGAATAATGGTTGAGTTGTTATTACGATAAGTGTTCAAAAAGTACCTAATTCTAAAACGTATGTATTTAAAAACAGATACGAACATAAGCTTTCTTAGGCTTTCTTGAACAACCTATTTATAGACTTTCAATTAATCAATTACTTAAACGGAATTGGGCGTTCACTCGAATGCCCAAAATGGAAACGAATCGCATCAGCAATTCTACTTGATGCATGACTATCTCCATATGGATTCGATGCTTTAGACATCTTATCATATGCTTGTTTGTCTACAAGTAATTCCTTCGCAAGTCGATAAACTTCCTCTTCATCGGTACCAGCAAGCTTCAATGTACCTGCTTCAATTCCTTCAGGGCGTTCAGTAGTATCACGTAATACTAAAACTGGCACACCTAATGATGGTGCCTCTTCTTGCACACCACCTGAATCAGTCATAATAAAATAAGATCGATTCGCAAAGTTATGGAAGTCGATAACATCAAGAGGATCAATTAAATGAATTCTCGGATCATCTCCAAGAACCTCATCTGCTACCTCACGCACAGTTGGATTAAGATGAACAGGATAAACGACTTGCACATCGTCATGTTCAGCTACAATTCGCTTAATTGCTTTGAACATATTTCGCATCGGCTGTCCTAAGTTTTCACGACGGTGCGCTGTTAATAAAATCAGTTTATCATTTCCGATTTTTTTCAGTACTTCATGCTCATACTGCTCTTTAACAGTCGTCTTCAATGCATCGATAGCAGTATTACCTGTTACAAAGATTGTTTCGTTTTTCTTCCCTTCATTAAGAAGGTTTACTTCTGCCTTATCTGTTGGAGCAAAGTGTAAATCTGCTAACACACCTGTTAATTGACGATTCATTTCTTCAGGATACGGGGAATATTTATCCCAAGTTCGTAAACCTGCTTCTACGTGCCCTACTGCAATCTTATTATAAAAAGCGGCAAGACCTGCAACAAACGTTGTTGTCGTATCACCATGAACAAGCACGATATCTGGTTGAACTTTCTTCATTACATCATCAAGGCCTTGAAGTGCTCTCGTTGTAACATCTGTTAATGTTTGTCTCGCCTTCATAATATTCAAATCATAATCTGGCGTTACATTAAATATTTCAAGTACTTGATCGAGCATTTCTCGATGTTGGGCTGTGACTGTTACAATTGACTCGAACTGCTCAGTGCGTTTCTCTAATTCAAGTACGAGTGGTGCCATTTTAATCGCTTCAGGTCTTGTTCCAAATATCGTCATGACCTTAATTCGAGCTGTCACACAATCACCTCTACTATAAAATAAAGTGAAACTTGCATCAGTGGGATTTTTCTTCATCCGTACTGATGATTGTTTGATCCGTGATTAACTTATTTTGTTCCAAACAAACGATCTCCAGCGTCTCCAAGACCAGGAACAATATAACCTTTTTCATTTAGTTTTTCATCAAGAGCCGCAAGATAAATATCAACATCTGGGTGTTCTTCTTTTACGATTTCTACACCTTCTGGAGCAGCAATCATACACATTAGTTTAATGTTCTTCGCTCCGCGCTTCTTCAATGAAGTAATCGCTTCTGAAGCAGAACCACCTGTTGCTAGCATCGGATCTAATACGATTAATTCACGCTCTTCAATATCCGATGGTAATTTCACATAATACTCAACTGGCTTCAAAGTCTCTGGGTCACGATAAAGACCAACATGCCCTACTTTGGCAGCAGGAATTAACTTTAAAATACCATCAACCATACCAAGTCCAGCACGAAGGATTGGTACTAATCCTAGTTTTTTACCTGCCAATACTTTTGATTTCGCATGAGTAACTGGCGTTTCAACCTCTACCTCTTCTAATGGTAAATCACGAGTAATTTCAAATGCCATTAGCCCAGCAACTTCATCAACAAGTTCACGGAATTCTTTCGTCCCCGTATTTTTATCTCTTATGTATGTTAACTTGTGTTGAATTAGTGGATGATCAAATACATAGACTTTTCCCATAGCAGTAAAACTCCTTTTCGTTAATGGATTTTTTCAAGTTCTTCCCTTACTGTCTTCATTCTTAAAAATTGTACAGAAAAAACTACAGCACTGCAAGCATACTTCAGTAACAATCTAAAATTATGAACTATTATCTTTTCAATAAATTGTAACGTGTACAAAATATCTGACTAATATAATAAGAAATAATAGCCAAAGTCTTATATTTTTGATATATTCACATTGATACGTCGTTTTTTTATTTTCTTCATTATATATAGAACGAACTTACGTCACTGAATCTTTATGGCAAAACCGCCGTCCTGCTCAATGCAGACACGACGGTTTTTCTTTTGTACATTTTCACTAAAAGAAGCTATCCAGCGAAATATCTGGATAGCTTCTTTTACTCTAGCGTTCAGGATAAAGAACAAACTTACTCGTTAAAGCCTTAACTCGTTGTTCTGCTTGCTGTAATACTTGCTCATCTTCAATATTTTTTAATGTCATTGCAATGATCTTCGCAATTTCACCCATGTCTTCCTCATTGAAGTTACGGCTTGTTACAGCTGCTGTACCGATACGAATACCACTTGTTACAAATGGACTTTCAGGATCAAACGGTATTGTATTTTTGTTCACTGTAATTCCGATATCATCTAATGCCTTCTCAGCAACTTTACCCGTAATATTCAGATTACGTAAATCCAATAATAGTAAATGGTTATCTGTTCCATTAGAAACAAGTTTGATTCCTTCTGCATTCAAACCTTCAGCTAAGGCTTTTGCATTATTGATAATATTTTGAGCATATACTTTAAACGATTCATCCAACGCTTCACCAAATGCAACAGCTTTTGCGGCAATCACATGCATAAGTGGACCACCTTGAAGCCCTGGGAAAATAGATTTATCGATTTGTTTTGCATATTTTTCCTTAGATAGGATCATTCCACCACGTGGACCGCGCAACGTCTTATGAGTCGTTGTTGTGACAAAATCAGCATAAGGTACTGGATTAGGATGCAATCCAGCTGCAACAAGACCTGCAATATGCGCCATATCTACCATAAGATATGCGCCTACTTCATCAGCAATTTCACGGAATTTCTCAAAATCAATCACTCGTGGATATGCACTAGCACCAGCTACAATCAACTTTGGTTGATGCTCTTTCGCCTTCGCTAAAACATCGTCATAATTAATAAGTCCCGTTTCTTCCTCTACTCCATAATCAACAAAGTTATATTGAACACCACTAAAGTTAACAGGGCTACCATGTGTTAAATGACCACCATGAGATAAATTCATACCAAGAACCGTATCACCATGTTCTAAAATTGTAAAATAAACAGCCATATTCGCCTGGGCACCCGAATGAGGTTGAACATTCACGTGCTCAGCTCCAAAGATTTCTTTCGCACGATCACGAGCAATATTTTCAGCAACATCAACATGTTCACAACCACCATAATAGCGACGACCTGGATAACCTTCAGCATACTTATTCGTAAGTACTGATCCTTGAGCTTCCATAACTGCCTCACTTACAAAGTTCTCTGAAGCAATTAATTCGATCTTTTCTCTTTGTCTGTTCAATTCATCTTGAATGGATTCAAATACTGCCTTATCTTGCTTTTGTAAATGATTCATTTTCTTCCCCACTTTCATGATTATATAAGTATTCGGTCTTTAATGTTCGTATTTCAGACAATTATCTCCTGTATAAAAACTACATATTAATAATTTTATCAAAAAACACGAAAGATTATGTTTAAGCTATTGTAACATGTTTTCATTAATAATCTAGAAGTAAATTATTTTCAGAATTTTTAATTAATTCACTTTACTTCTATTAAGTACAATTTCGAGCACCTTCTGTTGACCGGTAAACCGCTCGTTCTCCACCAATTAGCTTTGGACGTGTTTTTGCCATCGTAATATGTGCATATCCAATCTCTTTTACTTCGCTTCGTATCGGTACGGCAACAGCCTTCAGATGCATTCCTATTAATGTATCTCCTATATCAATTCCTGCATCAGCTTGAATAGATTCGACAACTATAGCATCTTCCATATTGTTATATGCATAAGTAGCCATCGATCCTCCAGCATTGGCAACAGGAATAACTGAAACAGGTTCAAGGTTACGTTGCAAAACAACCTTCTTCTCTAAAACGATTGCACGATTTAAATGCTCACAACATTGGAATGCAAGGTGAATTCCTGTCTTCTCCTTAAATGATTGAAACACAGCAAATAATCGCTCTGCAATTTCAATCGTACCTGCAGTACCAATATGCTGTCCAGCAACTTCACTAGTGCTACATCCAATAACAAAGATGTTTCCTGGAGAAAGTTGAGCAGCTTCTTGAAACTCATCTAACACTCGCCTTAGCCCATGTTCAATATCAATTATATTTACATTCATACATGCACATCCCTTACACTATCCTCTTTTAACTATAGGAATTAAGCCGTTCAATTATTAACAAAGTAGAAGTAAATATTGCGATCAGGTGAAGAAGATTCTTCACCTGATCGCTTAAATTTTCTATCGTAAAATACAATTTATTATTGATTTTCACCCTTCATATTCAGTAATTTTAGCAATTCGTTTCTCGTGACGTCCACCTTCAAATTCTGTTTTCAACCATAGCTCTGCAATTTCCCGGGCAAGACCAGGTCCAATAACACGTTCACCCATCGCCAGCACATTGCTATCATTATGTTGACGAGTTGCCTTCGCACTAAATGTGTCATGAACTAACGCACAACGAATTCCTTTAACTTTATTTGCAGCAATCGACATACCTATTCCTGTTCCACAAATAAGAATTCCTCTATCAAATTCACCACTAGCTACTTTTTCAGCTACTGGTAACCCATAATCAGGGTAATCAACCGACGTATCACACTCACACCCAAAGTCTTGATACTCGATATTCATTTCATCCATAAGACTTTTTATTTCTTCTCTAAGTTTTAGACCACCATGATCTGAACCAATTGCAACTTTCATAATGAAAGACCCTCCTCAAATTATTCTACTCTTCATTAATTGTGAACTGATGTATCGTTTCTTTCAACATTTGTGCTTGTAACTGCAAAGTCTTCGAAATATCTTCAATTTCTTTAATCATTTCACGTTGTTCTTCAGCTGCTGCTGCAACTTGTTGTGTACCAGCTGAAGTTTCTTCGGCGATTGCAGCTACTTCTTGTGTCTGTTCAGTGGTTTGCTGAATACGCTCTTGTTGTTTCTCTGATAATTCTGCTATAGTTTTTGCAGAACGCTCTACTTCATGTACTAATTCAGTTGTATTTCTAACAGCCTCATTTACAGACCCACCCTCTAATGCGGCATGATTAGCTGTTTCAACCTGTTTCGTCATCAACTTAACAACATGTACTGTCTCACTTTGTACGGTATTGACTAGTTGAGTAATTTCTTGAACAGCTTGTCCACTCGCATCAGCTAGATTACGTACCTCTTCAGCAACGACTGCAAAACCTTTACCATGTTCTCCAGCACGTGCTGCTTCTATTGAAGCATTCAACGCGAGCAAGTTAGTTTGCTCAGATAAACTACCAACCAAACCTACAATTCTACCAATTTCCTGAGCATGTTGATCCAAAGTCTCAACAGCATTGAGTGAAAGCTGGTTTTCTTTCGCTAACCCTTTAATATCTTCAACAAGTTGATGAACTGTATCGTTACTGTTATTCAATACCATTACCATCTCTTCAGTTAATTTATGTGAATGATTAGCATTTTCCCTTACTTGAGACGACACTGACGTAAGATATTCCATCGATTCCGTTACACCTTGTACCGATATAGCAGAGCGGTCTGCTCCTTGGGCAATCTCATAAGTTGTCATTGCAATACTATCTGTATGTATTGCTGCGTTATTGCTCACATCAGAAATTTTCTCAACGTGCTTATTCGTTTCTTTGAAATTATCATTAATTTGCAAGACCATCACACATAGACTAGCTAACATTTTATTAAATGCCTCACCTAGAGAGCGAATTTCATCACCTGATTTCGATATTGGCACTTCTTCTTGAATCTTTCCACTTGCAGCTTGGTGAACAACCACTTCAAGCTGCTGTAGCTTTTTCGAAACAACACCAGCTGCAAAATAGGCCAATACACCAGACCAAAATATTCCTAGGAACATCGTTCCAAAAGTAAAAAGCTGTTCCCCCACTCCAAACTTCGAACTAATATAAGGATATAAATAATTTAGAAAAAATGCACTACATGAATATGTAATAATTGAGACAATTGTCGTTAAAACGACTAGTTTTTTTCTTACACTAAACCGATATTGACCTTCCATAAAAAACGTCTCCCCTCCCAAGGATGATTAAAAAGCCCTATGATTTTGTAAGTTGAACAATTAACTTATTAATCGCACTTTCGATTTCCCCACTCGTTTGACGATATATTGAAACAGAGCCACCATAAGGATCGGAAATATCAACAAGATCACTATCTATATCCACAAACTGCTGTAATACATGTACTTTTTCAGCAACGTTAGGATATTGCTGTTTTATTACTTGCTTATGTCCACTTGTCATTGTTAATATAACATCAGCCCACTCCAATAAATCTCGATCAAGTATTCTAGAAGAATGACTAAAATCAATATCCTTTTCTTTTAATACCTGAATTGCTTGTGGTGAAGCTGAACTACCTTGCGCAGCAAAGATGCCTGCTGATTTCGCTTCAAATGTTTCACCTGTCTTAGCATTAAATATCGCTTCCGCCATCGGACTTCTGCACGTATTACCGGTACACACAAACAATATCTTCTTCATTATTATCACCCTCTCAATAAAACAATTGAAGGTTAGCTCCATTTGTAATTATTATCACTAACCTACCTTTTCCTCATACCCTCATACCCATTTTTTCCAATATTATAATCGTACTTAATTACACTTAATCATGATAATAACCATTATAAACGATTTAAAACAAATGGCATACATACCAAATTATTTCTTTTCGTAGAGAAGAAATTTTCAATTTAAAAAGCCAACGCATTGTGCATTGACTTTACATAAATATAAGCTTTAATCCAATTGCAAACAAAATACTTCCACCTAACGCTTCACCGTATGAACCTACCCAGTCTTGGACTTTCCTTCCAAGAATTAGTCCTAACCATGTCAAAATTGTACTAATAATACCGAATACAATTGCCGCTATAATAATTCGAGCCCCATATATACCTAAACTTAATCCGACCGAAAAACTATCTAGACTAACACTTAATGCAAAAACAATTAAACCTACACCAACAGGCATAATTAAAACGCCACTATCTGAACGAAATGATGACATAATCATCTGAAATCCTAAAATTAATAAGAGTCCTCCACCTATATATGCTGCAATACCTCCAAAATGTGCAGAAACGAGATTTCCACAAAGCATACCAGCTAGCGGCATAATAATATGAAATAATCCTATAATAATACCAATGAAAAAAATTCTGCTTAGTCGAAGTTTCAGCATCCCCATACCTAACCCTACAGAAAAAGCATCCATCCCTAATGCGAAAGCCATTACACCAAGTGTAAAAAGCTCAAATACCCATTCAGACACATTCATCATCTTCCCCCTTGGATTGTCTACTTCAACATATGCATGTCCAAACGGGAATAGAAGAACAGATTAAGATGTAACAAGATCACTGAACAGTGTATCACTAGTCACAAAAAGAACTTTTTAACTTCTTTAAACATTTCTATACAAGGATAAAATACCTTACAATCGACATATTAGATAATTCGATTTCCTGCAGCCTTTAACAAACGGTTCATCACCGCTTCTCCTACGTCCACCTTCGGAAAACTTTCACTATATATTACATCAAGATCTTGTAAATCAAACTCTCTTAATACATGATAAAGGCTTCGAGCTACAGATGATAAATCTTGACGACTTCCACAAGGTAATACAACATCGGCTTCATAAAAATATTGATCCTCTTCTGTTGTCAAAACTCCCACTTTTTTACCTTGCTTTTGCGCTTGATTAACAAAATCTTGAAGCTTAATTTTATCTCCATTCACAATGAAGAGTGGTGCGTCTGGAGCATAATGCGTATATTTCATACCTGGAGATTTTGGTACTTCTTTCGCTTCAACTAAAGACGGATCGACTATTACCTTTCCAATAACTCGTTCAATTTCAGTTTTTGTCACTCCACCTGGACGAAGAATCATTGGAACTTCACCCGTTAAGTCTAGAACCGTTGACTCAAGACCAACACCTGTTATACCTCCATCTATAATACCTGCAATCTTACCATCTAAATCAGCAAAAACGTGAGCAGCTATTGTTGGACTCGGTTTTCCTGAACGGTTTGCACTAGGTGCTGCAAGAGGAAGACCTGAAGCTTCAATTAGAGCTAGCGCAACAGGATGAGCAGGCATCCTCACTGCAACTGTCGATAGACCAGCCGTAACTTTATTAGATGCCTTTCCGTTAGAATTAACAACGATCGTTAATGGACCAGGCCAAAAATGATTAATTAATTTCTGTGCAACCTCTGTTACTTCACTAACTAATTCACTTAGCTGTTGTTGACTAGCAATGTGGACAATTAGTGGATTATCATTTGGTCTCCCTTTAGCTGTAAATATTTTTTCCACTGCATCATCTGCTAACGCATTTGCACCCAATCCGTATACTGTCTCTGTTGGAAAAGCAACTACCTCATTGTTTTTTATCCACATTGCTGCTTCTTGAATTTGTGGATGACTTGTGAGTTGCTTTAGTTTACTATCAATTTTCCACTGGTTTGTGTTATATTTATCCACAACTTTCACCTTATTTCACATAGATTTTTTTATTTTTTATTTTAAATTACCTTATTAACCTCTAAAATTTCTAAATATAGGGAATTTCCGTGTGAATAAATAAGAGTTACCCACAAATATGTGAGTAACTCTGTGGATAATGTGAATAAATTCCCTTTTCTGTCCTTAACTTGTGAATAAATTCTTTAACCATTCTAAAATGAAAAACTTTACTTGTGGTTCTTGTTCTTCTTCAATAGATTGATCTTCTGTAGTCTCTGCAGCTACTGCGTCACTATTAGAGAAATCTAGAAAACATAATGGCGGAAACAATACACACCACCAATTTGCTCCTTTTCCTTCGCCTAATGTTATCACTACTGCTTCATATGTTCCCGCTGGGTAAATATATTGGCCATACATTTTTGTTGGAAACTCTGCATTTTTTATTTCTACTTTGTATACTTGGTCACTTTGTTTTTCTGCCAAAACATCATTTACAACCATAGCAATCTCTTGATCATTCTCTTTAATCAATGTTCTTGCTTCTTCAATTGAAGATAAGTTTTCCACCCACTGATTAATTTCCTGATTCACAGCGTCTCGCACAGCCCTCTTCAACTGTTGGTCTTTAATAGAATCACTATTTGCTAGAATTCGTAGACGTATCGCTTCTTGAGGAATTCTTAAATCATACTGATTACTCTCTGATGCTTGCACTTCAAATTGCTGAAATAATAAAACACCTACATATGATAATATAAAATAAATAATAGCTAACTTTCTCATTACCTCCACCGTCCCTTCACTAACACATTGTGGACGGATGTAACAATATCTATACTTGCAATCTCATAAAATATTACGAAACTTTGAACATGTTAGCTATCAATAAGAATTATTTTGTATATATATTCCCAACTAATCATCAGTGAGGAAATAAAAACATACCCTCACTGATACAAGTCTCTCTAAATGATCTTATTAACTCAATTGTTCAACAACGCAAAAACCATCCGCTCTTTCCCATTAATATCGAATTCGATTTCGATTTTTGCATTAGGAAATGCTGAAGAAATTATACTTCTTAAATCCTTCCCTTGACCTGAACCAATTTCAAATGCAACGAATGCTGAAGATGCTACAACTTGAGGTAGTTGAGATACAATGTCTCGATAACATGACAAACCATCTTCTCCTCCCTCTAATGCAAGACGTGGCTCTTGATCCTTTACAATATCTGAGAGAGTTTCAACTTCCGCCCTTGGAATATATGGCGGATTAGAGATAACTACATCCACATGTTTCCCAACTTTAATTAAAGGTTCTAAGAAGCTACCTTCATAAAAATCAACATTTGCCCCTAACTTTTGCGCATTGTCCTTTGCTACTCGTAACGCTTTTGGAGATAAATCCACTGCAGACACTTCCGCCTCTTCTACCTCCAGTGTCATCGTAACAGCAATGATGCCACTTCCTGTTCCGACATCTACGATCCGCAAATGATCTTTATTTGACGGAAGACGTTTTATCACACCTTCAATTAGTTCTTCTGTTTCTGGACGTGGAATGAGCACATCGTTATTCACTTGAAACTTCCGTCCATAAAATTCTTCAAACCCTGTAATGTATTGAACAGGGGTACCGGAAACATGACGCTCCACATCTGTAACAAATAATTCTACCTTTTCTTGTGGAAATGATTCACGCATATTTAAATATAGTTCGCTACGTGTAAATCCAAGGCGATAACACAACAACACCGTTGCAGCTTCACCTTCACGCCCTGATTCCTTTAAAAAAGAAGAAGCCCAATTCAGGGCTTCATACACTTTGGAAAATGACTTTGTCATTACTCTGCACTCTCCATCCGCTTCGATTGGTCTTCTAAAATTAACGCATCAATGATCTCATCTAATCTACCTTGAAGAATTTGATCGAGCTTTTGGAGCGTTAGTCCAATACGATGGTCTGTCACACGAGTTTGAGGAAAATTGTACGTGCGTATACGCTCTGAACGGTCACCAGTTCCGACAGCCATTTTACGGTTTTCATCATATTCAGCTTGAACTTCTTGCTGTAACTTATCATATATACGAGCACGTAATACTTTCATCGCTTTTTCTTTATTTTTAATTTGAGATTTTTCATCCTGACATGAAACAACAACACCAGTAGGTAAATGTGTTAATCGAACTGCTGACATCGTTGTATTTACACTTTGACCACCAGGTCCACTAGAAGCAAATGTGTCCACACGAATATCTTTCTCATTAATATCAATTTCGACCTCTTCAGCCTCTGGTAGAACCGCTACAGTCGCTGTAGATGTGTGAATACGTCCACCTGATTCTGTTTCTGGAACACGCTGTACACGATGTGCTCCATTTTCATATTTCAACTTAGAAAAGGCACCGTTACCATTGATCATGAAGATAATCTCTTTATAACCACCGATCTCATTGGCACTTGCTTCAATTACTTCAGTTTTCCAACCTTGTGTTTCTGCATATCGACTATACATACGATATAGGTCACCAGCAAATAGAGCAGCCTCATCACCACCAGCAGCCCCACGAACTTCCATAATAACGTTCTTATCATCATTTGGATCTTTAGGAATGAGTAAGATTTTCAAGCGCTCCGAAAGCCCTTCTTCTTGCTCTGTAAGCTCAGAGATCTCTTCCTTTACCATTTCCTTCATATCTGCATCTAGCTTGTCCTCAAGCATTAATTTTGCATCATCTAGCTGTTCTTTCACTTCTTTATATTCACGGTAGACCTGCACAGTTTCTTCGATACTTGCTTGTTCTTTGGAATACTCACGTAGTTTTTTATTATCACTAATTATTTCAGGATCACTTAATAGTTCATTTAACTTCTCATAGCGTCCTTCAATTGACTGCAATTTATCAAACATGTCAATCACCTCATTCAATCGAGTCCATAACATTACAATTATATTATATATTAAAGTATGTAGTCAAAAAATTCTAGTAACAAAAAATAACTCGATCCTACGGGAGCGAGTTATTTCTGATTACGTACTCTTAAGATAACTTCATAACGAGGCACAGCTTGTTTAAGTTTCTTATTCAATTGCGCTCGATATTTTGACAGATCTTCTTGTCCATATTTTTCTTTTGGGTGCACATGCACATAAGCCTTACGTCCGTTCGTATAAATCATACCTGCTTCAAACCGTTCGTCTTCATTAACAACTGAACGCAACATTCCTTGTGAACTGCCAATCGAATTTTGCGTTCTTCTTTCCCCAATATTTAAGAGGTTAGGGTTTTGATCTTCATATATTTCTGTACCTTTATTAGGTCTATAGCTGGGATTTTCCTGATTAACACCCGTCATACCATCATTTGAAAATAACTGACTCTTCTCTGGGTTAGGTGAACAAGCCCCAATCAACAACATAATACTTACTATTAAAAGGTACGAATAATACTTCAACATGAGTTACCTCCTCATAAAAGGCATCATTCTTGATCCCGTTTATGAAGTAGTATCTCCAATCGATTATAATCAATCACATATACACAATTGAAATATATGGTAGTTTTTTAATCTAAGGTGTTCAGAACTTGTTCTGATTCAAATACTTTTTCCACAGGATGATTAGGGACTTCATGACAATGACGGCAGCGTGGTTCATAAGACTCTGACGCACCAACCAAAATTATTGGATCGTCATATGAAGCAGGTCTACCATCAATTAAACGTTGTGTTCTGCTCGCAGGAGACCCACAAGCTGGGCAAATTGCTTGTAACTTTGTTACCGATTCTGCAATTGCCATTAATTGAGGCATACTCCCAAATGGTTCACCACGGAAGTCTTGGTCTAACCCAGCGACAATTACACGAAACCCTCTATCCGCAAGCCCTGATGCAACATGAACAATATCCTCATCCAAAAATTGTACTTCATCAATTC
The DNA here is from genome assembly GCF_001742425.1 of Bacillus solimangrovi. Lineage (GTDB taxonomy): Bacteria > Bacillota > Bacilli > Bacillales > Bacillaceae_N > Bacillus_AV > Bacillus_AV solimangrovi. The sequence continues at coordinate 14,527 of NZ_MJEH01000013.1, read as the reverse complement.
CAATTACGTCTGTTTCAGGTTTAACATATTTTAAAATATCAGTAGCTTTTGGCACGGGAACAGCCATATGAGAAGTTCCATTATGAGATACAACTGCTTTTTCATCGTAACGATTATCAATTTGGGGCTTAAATACTTGAACATTCATTTTCCCAAATTCTGCTCTTCTTATACGTCGAATAAGCTCCTCAGATTTCCCTGAAAACATACTCCCACAAATAACCTCTAACCATCCATTATGCTTCATTACGTACATGATCCTGCCCCTTTCTTTGCCGATTCATGTTTTGCAAAGTACTTATTTATTTCTATCTATTATTAAAACGTATTTTATGATTATACATATTTTCCACATGTCAACTAACGTTAAGTACACATTTCAAAACATATTCATTTATGAGATAAAATAAATAGCTATCAGTAAAAATGAACATTTATTACACCAACATAACTTGCACCTTATCTCCATTAACATACAAAAAGCAGGCAATGACTCTTGCCTGCTTCGTTTGAATTGCTTATCTATAATAAATAAGCGGAAACTGTCCGTAGCTATTGACTTATGCCAATTACTTACGGCCGTATTTTTTATTAAAGCGGTCTACACGTCCACCAGCGTCAGCAAACTTCTGACGACCAGTATAGAATGGATGGCATTCTGAGCAAATCTCAACACGGATGTCTTCTTTGACAGAACCAGTTTCAAAATCGTTACCACAAGAACATTTAACCATCGCTTTTTTGTATTCCGGATGGATACCTTGTTTCATATTATTCCACTCCTTTTTTTCGCCCTGAATCCTATAGAAACAGAGTTATATAAGCACATTAATGAATTATAGCAAGCTTATACATGTTTTGCAACTGCAGAATTTACGAAATCCAGTTTATCTTTTCCATAGTGATAGCATATACCCTCGTTATGAATAAAGAAGAAATGTTTATACGCTAATTTGCTTATCACATACCAACTGGCACCTCTCTCCTTATAAGAAAGAGGTGCCATGTTTTCTCTATTGAGAAGAATATGAGCGTTTATTATAGTTGCTGCCTTTTGGAACAGTCTTCATCAATTCAAAAAATTCTTCGTTTGTCTTTGTCTCTTTCAAACTCTTTAAGAAACGTTCTACAAAATCTGGTGAATCATTCATTGTTTTGCGAATAGCCCAAAGCTTATCCAAGTTTTTCTTAGGAATAAGCAGCTCCTCCTTACGAGTACCTGAACGACGGATATCGATAGCAGGGAAGATTCGTCGTTCTGCAAGTGATCGATCTAAATGAAGTTCCATATTTCCTGTTCCCTTGAATTCTTCATAAATAACATCGTCCATGCGTGATCCAGTATCGACAAGAGCTGTAGCAAGAATAGTAAGACTTCCTCCCTCTTCTATGTTACGAGCGGCACCGAAGAAACGTTTTGGACGGTGGAAAGCTGCAGGGTCAATACCACCTGAGAGAGTACGACCACTTGGAGGAATTGTCAAATTATAAGCTCGAGCCAAACGAGTAATACTATCCATAAGGATCACGACGTCTTTTTTATGTTCAACAAGGCGCATTGCACGTTCTAAAACGAGTTCAGCAACTTTGATATGATTTTCAGGTACTTCATCAAATGTGGAACTTACAACATCTCCATCAACTGAACGCTCAATATCTGTTACTTCTTCAGGACGTTCATCAACTAATAAAACAATCAATTCGGCTTGTGGATGATTCGTTGTAATACTATTTGCGATCTCTTTTAACAACATTGTTTTTCCAGCTTTTGGAGGTGCAACAATTAGACCACGTTGCCCAAACCCAACAGGAGAAATTGTATCCATAATCCGTGTTGATAAATGATTTGGAGCCGTTTCAAGCACCATCTGTCTGTCTGGATATAATGGCGTTAATGCTGGAAAATGCACACGTTCCTTTGCTGTCTCTGGATCTTCACCATTAACTGCTTCAACATGGAGTAAGCCATAATAACGTTCATTTTCCTTCGGAGGACGTACTTTACCAGATACTTTATCACCATTACGCAGGTCAAAACGTCTAATTTGAGAGGCAGAAATATAAATATCTTCAGCACTTGGCGAATAATTAATAGGACGTAAGAATCCAAACCCCTCAGATTGAATCACTTCTAAAACACCTTCCATGAACAAAAGACCGTCTTGTTCAGCTTGTGCTTTTAGAATTGAGAAAATTAACTCTTTTTTATTCAGTTTGCTATAATAAGAAACTTTGTAATGACGCGCATGTTCATAAAGCTCTTTTAACGTCATATGTTCTAAACTTGAAATTGTTAAAGCCATTTAGACACCACTCTTTTTCAGTATTCATTTAGACGGTATACAAAAAGTCACAGTAATATAAGCATATATGTTCATTCAAAGCTCATGTTGATAACTAAGTGAGTGAACATCAATTAAGAGGCACTTTCTAACCTATTAATTATAGCTTTTATCATGACACGAACTGTTACCTTTTTGATCATACACTTCTATTTATTAATTCTATTAATATTCTACATTGTAAGAATGTAAGGGATGTTATGTGATAGAGGGCTGCAGATACTTTGAAGAATGTGCTAAACTCTTAAATCAGCGGAATTCTAGAAGAGGTATTTTTTTAAGAAGGTGGAAAAAAGCTATATATAAGTAAGGTAGAATACTTTTCCTTCCCTTGTAACCTCGCTATTGAACACACACTAGAAGATATTAGCAGCAGAAGAATCTCTCTATTTTTATATAAATATTATTTTAACCAGAAAAGGTTCATTTATTCAACTATAATAAGTAGCAAAAAAACGACAAAAAAATCCGAGAACTATAAATAGGCGATTTTCAAGTCAATCTTATATTAGAACTAATTATATAGAGATGAACCCCTACCATATGCAGGAGCTCAACCTCTTCAATCTTCACGTATTACTAGATTAGGCTTCTTATGAAGACTATGACTACCATCTAAAAACCTTACTGTTCCAGATTTCGCGCGCATTACAACAGATTGTGTTGTTCCACTATTCCCCTTAAATTGAACACCTTTTAATAGTTCTCCATCCGTAACGCCTGTAGCAGCAAAAATTGCATCATCACCAGCAACTAAATCGTCCATCATTAACACACGGTCAACATCATCAATTCCCATTTCTTTGCAACGCGCTACTTCTTCTTCATTTTGTGGGAGAAGCTTTCCTTGAAGTTCACCACCAAGACATTTTAATGCAACTGCAGAAAGAACACCTTCAGGAGCGCCACCACTGCCAAGTAGGATATCAACGCCTGTATTATCAAATGCTGTATTAATAGCACCGGCAACATCACCGTCAGAGATAAGCTTAATACGTGCTCCTGCTTCACGTACTTCTGAGATGATTTGTTCATGACGCGGGCGATTTAAAATCGTAACTACAACATCTTCAATGTTTTTATTTTTTGCCTTAGCAACTGCCTTTAAGTTTTCAATAACAGGTGCATTAATATCGACTGTACCAACTGCTTCAGGTCCAACTGCAATCTTGTCCATATACATGTCAGGAGCGTGCAATAAGTTTCCGTGGTCTGCTACGGCTAGAACGGCAAGAGCATTCCATGTCCCTTGTGCTACAATGTTTGTGCCTTCAAGTGGATCAACTGCTACATCAACACGCGGTCCATAACCTGTACCAAGTTTCTCACCGATATAAAGCATAGGCGCCTCATCCATTTCACCTTCGCCAATTACCACTGTTCCTTTCATTGGAACAGTATCGAAAACATCACGCATAGCAGAAGTCGCTGCATCATCCGCTTCATCTTTCTTACCGCGTCCCATCCAACGAGCAGATGCTAAAGCTGCTGCTTCCGTTACACGTACCAACTCCAAAGATAAACTTCTATCCATAATTTTCTCCTCCCTCAAAATCCACTCTTAAAAGCGCTTTTTATCTCTTTCTCGTGTTAACTTCCTTTAGTATACATGATAGATAATACTAATAATGGAAATAACGCTATTCTTTTAACCTTTTTAAGAGTATTGATCGATACGGTTATTTTGTTGACTCTTCTCTCGCCAAACGTTTGCACCCAAAGCCTTCAACTTATCAACTAAGCCTTCATAACCACGATCAATATGTTCAAGTCCTGTTACTTCGGTAACCCCTTTGGCCATTAGCCCAGCAATAACAAGCGCAGCTCCTGCACGCAAATCACTTGCACGGACTTTCGCTCCTTGAAGTTGTACAGGTCCCGAAATGATAGAGGAACGTCCCTCAACTTTAATATTAGCATTCATTCTTCTTAACTCATCAACATGTTTAAAACGAGCACCATAGATCGTATCAGTTACAATTCCATTAGCACTAGCTTTCGTCATTAATGATGTAAAAGGTTGTTGCAAATCGGTTGGAAAACCAGGATACACTAATGTTTTAATATCTACAGATTTTAGACCTTCGGATCTCGTAACGAGAATTTGGTCTTCAGATGTTTTGAGGTTCACACCCATTTCACGGAGCTTTGCTACTAACGACTCCATATGCTGAATAATAACATTATCAATCAACACTTCTTCACCCATCGAAGCAGCTGCAATTAAATAAGTACCTGCCTCTATCCGATCAGGAATAATCGTATGTCTACAACCATGAAGCTCGTCCACACCTTCAATGCGAATAACATCTGTACCCGCACCTTTAATTCGTGCCCCCATACTTGTTAACAACGTTGCAACATCAATGATTTCAGGTTCTTTCGCAGCATTCTCAATAATCGTTTGTCCTTTTGCTCGAACGGCTGCAAGCATAATATTAATCGTTGCTCCTACACTTACAACATCTAAATATATACGTGCACCTTTTAATTCTTTCGCACGCAAATAAATTGCACCTTGTTCATTTGTAACTTCAGCTCCAAGTGCTTCAAAGCCTTTAATATGCTGATCGATTGGTCGAGGTCCTAAATGACAACCTCCTGGTAAACCAATGACAGCTTGCTTAAAACGTCCAAGCATTGCACCCATTAAATAATATGAAGCTCTTAGTTTTTTCACTTTTCCATTAGGCAACGGCATCGACACCATTTTTGATGGGTCAACAATAACAGTACCATCATCAAATGATACTGTACCGCCTATTTCCTCAAGTAATGCACATAACATATGTACATCAGAAATGTTTGGTAGTCCATCAATTGTAACAGTTGACTCAGAAAGGATCGCTGCCGGAATAAGTGCGACTGCACTATTTTTAGCTCCACTAACCCTTACTGTTCCATTCAATCGATGTCCGCCTTCAATCATCAAACTTTCCATTTCTTTCTCCCTTCTATGCTACAGATTCAAATTTCCACAACTGGGAAATCTCCTTCTGTGGTATGAGAATGACAGAATTACGATCATTTAATGATTCGTAACCCGTTTGGGCAATATGGTCATGCACTAGTAATTCATTAATATCTAGTTAAAAAGGTGCACTCTTTAACATATCATACAAGGTATTGAAATGAAGTAACAACTCTACTTAAAGAGGTTGTTCAAAAAGTTAGAGAAATAATGTATTTACACTCTTGAGTAAACTTATCTCTATGGTGCTACCGTATCTAAATGCATAAGTTTTGATAATCGAGCTTTGGTTTCCTTGAGCTTAGCACTATTTGTCCTTCTTTTTGAACAAGCACTTATACCATTTCAATATTATTTTACCCTTAATATATTGGAATTAGGACTATAAAAGAGGAAGTTTATTTATTATTTGCTACGTTTTTCCCAATCAGCTAAAAACTTCTCAATCCCTTGATCAGTAAGCGGGTGTTTGCACAACTGAAGAATAACATTGTACGGTACTGTTGCAATATGTGCACCACGTAAAGCACTCTCTGTTACATGTTGTGGATGTCGAATTGAGGCTGCAATTATTTCAGTTTCAATATTGTGTAACTCAAACATTTCAGCTATTTGGGAAATTAAATCAAGACCATTTTGTCCAATATCATCTAATCGACCCAAAAATGGAGATACATATGTAGCACCAGCTCGTGCAGCTAAAAGTGCTTGGTTAGCTGAGAATATCAATGTAACATTTGTTTTAATATTTAACTCCTTAAAACGCTTTACTGCTTTTAATCCATCAGGTGTCATTGGGACCTTCACCGTAATATTAGGGGCGATTGCTGCAAGTTCCTTACCTTCTTCAATCATTTCTTCTGCTTTTAGTGAAATAACCTCAGCACTTACTGATCCATCTACTTCATTAGTTATTTCTCTTAGACGATCATGAAATGAAACATTCTTTTCTTTCGCAACTAAGCTTGGGTTTGTTGTTACACCTGCTAATACACCTAAAGCATTTGCTTCACGAATTTCATTGATGTTAGCTGTATCTATAAAAAATTTCATCTTTATCTCTCCTTCTTTTATCAACCTTATATAAAACGTGCTTTCATCTGTAAGAAATTTTTGATTACTACTAACATTATGCAAGTCTATTGTAATGACTACATACACTTATCCCTATATAAAAATTACATGATAGGTAATATTCAGTAAGAAAATAAGCGCTTAACTTCAAACGAGACGTCTTTTAATTCTATAACATAAAAGCTATTAAATCCATGTTTTATATAGAAAGAAAACCGCCTCTTAATACCAAGGCGGTTTCCTCCATTAATAAAAGTTAATATTTCCAAATTATGCCTTGTTTGAAGAACCGAAATCACGCATTTTTCCAATTACTGTTTCCTTAATCGCTTCACGAGCTGGAATCATGAATTTACGTGTATCATATTCATTTGGCATCTCTTCAAGTGCTTTACGAACAGCTTTAGCAGATGCAATTTGGTTTTCAGTATTAACATTAACCTTTGCAGTTCCAAGAGAAATTGCTTTTTGAACATCTGCTACTGGAATGCCTGTACCACCGTGTAATACTAAAGGTACACCAGTTTCTTTACCGATTGTTTCCATGCGTTCGAAACCTAAGTTTGGTTCACCTTTGTAAGGACCGTGTACTGAACCAAGTGCTGGTGCAAAACAGTCAACGTTTGTTTCTGCAACAAGCTTCTCACACTCTTCAGGGATAGCATAAGCAGCATTTGCTTCATCAACAATCAAATCATCTTCCTGACCACCGATACGTCCTAGCTCTGCTTCTACAGACACACCGTTAATATGAGCAACTTCTACAACTTTCTTAGTAATTGCGATATTTTCTTCAAGAGGATGATGTGATCCATCGATCATAACTGACGTAAAACCAGCATAAATCGCTTCAACACATTTCTCAAAGCTTGAACCATGGTCTAGGTGGATTGCTACAGGAACTGTTGTTTGATATTCTTCTAATAAACCTTTTACCATATATACTACTGATTTAAATCCACCCATATAGCGAGCTGCTCCTTCAGAAACACCAAGGATTACTGGTGAATTCTCTTCTTCAGCTGCTTGTAAAATTGCTTGAGTGTACTCTAAGTTATTAATATTGAATTGACCTACTGCATAACCTTCCGCTTTGGCTTTTATAAGCATTTCTTTCATTGATACTAAAGGCATTATTTTATTTCCTCCTTTAATTTTACGGCAAGTAAGCATAGTATATGTACTTAGTGCCTCTTTAAACACACCTATAGCATACCAACTTCAACCACGGTCGGCAACAGTACAATGCAGCTGCAATTAGAAAAATTAATGGATTTCTTATGTAAGCGAAATCATTGTGTACATTTGTAAGATAATCGCCATATTTTTTATTTTTCAGGTTGTAATTGAATATAATCTTTAACCGCTTTGCGTATATCATCAATGTCAAACGGTTTGGCAAAGTGGGTTAAAGCACCTAAGTCTTTTGCACGTTGAATCATATCCAATTCACCATATGCAGTCATAATAATGACTCTAATTGAATCATCCATCTCTTTTAACCTTTTTAATATTTCAATTCCATCCATTCCAGGGATTTTCATATCAAGCAATACTAAGTCAAGGTTTTCTTGTTTGGCAATGTTTATTGCTTGTATACCATTCGAAGCTTGAAATGTCTTGTACCCTTCTGTTTGTAGCACTTCATTCAATAAAACACGAATACCATATTGGTCATCTACGATTAATACTGTTCCACTCATCATTATGTCCCCTTTCTTATGTACTGACATATATGTATACCTATACGTGATGGTTCTCATAGTTCTTATGACAAAGCTTGTGTATATACATTATTCGGTAAAAACTAATCTCTTCCTGCAATAACATTCAGAAATCTTTCTGCTTATACTTCGACTGCACTTTCTCTCTCTAAAATTCACATTAAGTACGTATAAATGATACAGTCTAATATAGATGTATCAACATACATTTATTATCCGATATATTAAAAACGAAATGAGGAGGAATAGAAATGCTTCGAATTTTCACAACCCAATTATCTGGAATCTTTCAACAAATACAAAAAGATGAAGAAATGAATATCGAAGATGCTTCTCGCGCCTTAGCACAAGCCATCGTAGGTGAGGGATCGATTTACTTACATGGTATTGGTGAAATGTCAGCTCTTGTAACTGAAGGATTACTTGGGAAGGATTCATTACCAAAAAGTAACCCCCTATTTCATGAAGATAAAATTGTAAAATTATCTTCTATCGATCGTGTCATTCTTGCTGTAAGAAGTACAGATAACGAGGAAGTAAGAGAATTATTGAAACAAATAAAAGAAACTGGGGCTAGTATTATTTTATTAGCTTCAAAAGGAAAAGAATCGAACGAAACAATTGAACAAATAGCTGATTTCTTTATTAATTTAAACGTAACACAAGGACTCGTACCTCAGGATGACGGGACACGTAGAGGGTTCCCTGCTACAATCGTCATGCTATATACATACTATGCACTTTTGCTCACAACAATTGAAATAGTGGAAGAACAAGAAGAAAACTTTTAAGTAAAACACATAGAACTACTCTAAGATATTTGAAGACAGATACCTATAAAGAAAAGATAGAGCTGCTGGAAAGCATCCAGCAGCTCTATCTAATTAAATTAGAAATTCTAAACTAACTACGTTAGTTTCACTTTACTCATTACCCTTGATGCTCGCCTCTATGAAATCACGGAAAAGTGGCTGAGGACGTGTCGGGCGTGACGTAAACTCAGGATGGAATTGTGAAGCTACAAACCAAGGATGATCCTTCACTTCAATAATTTCGATAAGTCGACCGTCTGGACTTGTTCCTGAGAAGACAAACCCTTGCTCTTCCATCATTTGACGATATTGATTATTAAACTCATAACGATGACGGTGACGTTCGTAAATAACTTCATCTGCATACGCATTATATGCGGCAGTGTCTTTTTCAAGCTTACATGGATATAGACCTAAGCGAAGTGTTCCACCTAAATCTTCAATATCCTTTTGCTCAGGAAGTAAATCAATAATCGGATAAGGTGTATCTGGATCAAGTTCAGCAGAATGTGCACCTTTCAATCCTAGTACGTTACGTGCAAATTCAACTGATGCTAACTGCATACCGAGACAAATACCTAAGAAAGGCACCTTATTTTCACGTGCATAACGAGTTGCTTCAATCTTACCTTCGACACCTCGATCACCAAATCCACCAGGCACAAGAATACCGTCAACATCAGCTAATAATTCTTCTACATTATCATTAGTTACGCTCTCTGAGTTCAACCATTTCACTTGGACATCTGCATCATATGCAAACCCAGCGTGGCGCAATGCTTCAACTACTGAAAGATAAGCATCTTGAAGCTCAACATACTTTCCAACTAATGCAATCTTAACTGTGCGAGATAGGTTGGATACTCTGTCTACTAACCCTTTCCATTCGCTCATCTCTGCTGGTCCATTAGTTAAACCAAGATGATCACATACAATTTGATCAAACCCTTGCTCTTGGAGTGCTAATGGAATTTCATACAAATTCTTAGCATCACGAGCCTCAATAACAGAGTTTTTATTAATATCACAGAAAAGTGCGATCTTATCTTTCATATCTTCTGAAAGTGGCATCTCGTTACGAACGACGATGACATTTGGTTGAATACCAAGACTACGAAGTTCCTTCACGCTATGTTGTGTTGGCTTTGTCTTCATTTCCCCAGCTGCTTTGATGTAAGGTACTAGCGTACAGTGAATATACATAACATTATTAGACCCTATATCACTCTTAATTTGGCGAATTGCCTCTAAAAATGGTAATGATTCGATATCACCGACTGTTCCACCAATTTCAGTAATAACAACATCAGCATTTGTTTCTCGACCAGAACGGAAAACACGCTCTTTTAATTCGTTTGTAATGTGAGGAATAACTTGAACTGTTCCTCCAAGATAATCGCCACGACGTTCTTTCTTTAACACTGTCGAATATACTTTACCAGTTGTCACATTGCTATATTTATTAAGATTAATATCGATGAAACGCTCATAATGACCTAAATCAAGATCTGTTTCAGCTCCATCATCTGTTACAAATACTTCACCATGCTGATATGGACTCATTGTTCCAGGATCGACATTAATATACGGATCAAATTTCTGAATGGTTACATTTAATCCACGATTTTTTAACAAACGACCTAAAGAAGCCGCTGTAATCCCTTTACCTAAAGATGAAACAACACCGCCAGTAACAAAAATATACTTAGTCATCTTTGCTCCCCCTTTTAATATACAGAAATAAGTATTTGTTCAACATTCTTAGCTCATTGTGAAACTCTTTATCACTAATTCATAAAGTATTTCCTACTAAAATCGATCTAGGGGTCGATATTAACGTCCTTATTCATAGGATCTAGTACAACGAATCAGATTGCGCTACTTTAAAGAAGTTCTATCTGTTACTTTTCCCATAACGCAATAGAAAAACTCAATCTTTTCAACAATCCTTTAGCTATAATGAATCGATTCGAAACATCTTAGAAAACGATCAGCTTACCACATACCAAACATTACATTACAAATGAGTAGTAAGTAACCCCATTTGTAATAAAGCGAAATGTCATCAACTAAAAGTTTTCTAAACTTGTGAATCCTACCTTAAAATAAAAAAAAACAAAAGTGTCCCATATTTAGAAAAATAATGGGGTGCGCTTTTGTTTTTATTTATAATCAACTAGATTTTTCATTTAATATTAATTTTAAGAGCCCAAAAAGTATTCTACCGTTAGTATGACTTCAAAGTCAAGACCTTTTCTGTTCACCTAAAATTAATTGAAGACGCATTTACTAATTATGCTAACAGCCAAACGCTAACTTAACTCTAGTTAAAAATACGTCTTTTCATCAAAACACTAAAAAAGCAGAGAATTAATTATCGTCGTCATCTAAGTCTAAATCATCTTCGTCGTAATCATCAGCCTCAAAGTCTTCATCATCAATTAAATCTTCATCTTCATCTTCTTCAACATCAATTTCCTCGTCATTATCTTCTTCATACTCATCGTCCTCATAAATATCATCATCTTCAACGAGAGGTTTTATCTTTTTAGCTGATTTTTTCTTTTTCTTAGGAGTAATCGCATCTTCTTCCATTTGTTCAACAGGATACCAGTTTCTTAATCCCCACAAATTTTCTCCTAAGTTAATGAAACGACCATCTAAGTTAATATCCGTGTAAAATTGTGCCAAACGTTCCTTCGTTTCTTCTTCAGGCATTTCTTTAATCGCAGAAACCTTTTTAACTAATGTATAAAAATCAAACACTTGACGCTCGTCATCCAGTAGATAATAAGCAACATCAATCATTGACATTTGCTTTAATTGGTCTTTAGAAAATTGAGATAAACTCATCCATAATCCTTCCTTTCTTTCATATCTCACAAGCTATGCTTGTATTATGTATGTTTGAATATCCATCTGTCGTGTTCTAAGTAGAATTTCTGTCATTTCTAATTACAGATTAATTATTATAAACTATACAAAACCATACCTCTCATTATAAACAAAGGTAAACAATTTATGCTAGCTTACAAGCATATTTTTTCTCAAAATCTTTCCTGCCTCTGTTCATAGAAAAAATATACTTATGATTCATCTGTTGTTTCAGCAAAAAATCATAATTAAAGAAAGCATCCCACCTGTTTGATAGGATGCCTTAAAAATCTATGCTTACATGTTTCGACGATATTGCCCGCCTACTTCATACAAAGCTTGCGTAATTTGACCGAGACTTGCATACCTGACTGTTTCCATTAACTCCCCGAATATATTACCACCATTAATTGCTGTTTCTTTTAATCGAGCTAATGCTTCTTCAGACTTATTCTCATTTTCACCTTGGAATAAACGTAAGTTATTAATTTGCTGTTCTTTCTCTTCTCTTGTTGCACGTGCCAACTCAATACTGTTTAGTTCCTCTTCTGATGGTGGATTTGGATTCAAGTAAGTATTAACCCCAATAATCGGAAGTTCACCTGTATGCTTCTTCATTTCATAATACATCGACTCATCTTGAATCTTTCCGCGTTGATATTGCGTCTCCATTGCGCCTAGAACGCCACCGCGATCATTAATACGTTCAAATTCTTTTAGAACAGCCTCTTCTACTAAATCTGTTAGCTCTTCGATTATAAATGAACCTTGTAATGGGTTCTCATTTTTCGTTAAACCAAATTCTTTTGAAATAATCATTTGAATAGCCATTGCACGTCGAACTGATTCCTCAGTAGGTGTTGTAACCGCTTCATCATATGCATTTGTATGCAGTGAATTACAATTATCTTGGATTGCAATTAGTGCTTGTAACGTTGTCCGAATATCATTAAAGTCCATCTCTTGTGCATGTAAAGAGCGTCCAGATGTCTGAATATGATATTTCAATTTCTGACTACGTTCATTTGCTTGATATTTCTCACGCATGACCGTTGCCCAAATTCGTCGTGCTACACGACCAATAACTGTGTATTCAGGATCAAGTCCATTACTAAAGAAGAATGATAAGTTTGGTGCAAAATCATCAATATTCATGCCACGACTTAAATAATATTCGACATAAGTAAAACCATTTGCAAGTGTGAACGCTAATTGTGTAATCGGATTCGCTCCTGCTTCTGCAATATGATAACCCGATATTGAAACAGAATAATAGTTGCGTACTTTATTATCAATAAAATACTCTTGAATATCACCCATTAACCGCAAAGCAAATTCTGTTGAAAAGATACATGTATTTTGACCTTGGTCTTCTTTAAGAATATCAGCCTGTACCGTTCCACGAGCAACATTTAATGTATGCGCTTTAATTGTTTCGTATTCTTCAACACTTGGATCACGATCATTTTCTTGTTTGAAACGTTCTACTTGTTGATCAATTGCAGTGTTCATAAACATCGCTAAGATCATAGGAGCTGGCCCGTTAATTGTCATTGAGACAGATGTTGATGGTGCACATAGATCAAAACCATCATACAACTTTTTCATATCATCTAATGTACAAATACTTACGCCACTTTCGCCTACTTTCCCATAGATATCTGGGCGTTCATCAGGGTCATTTCCATACAATGTAACTGAATCAAATGCTGTACTTAATCGCTTCGCATCATCATCCTTTGATAAATAATGGAATCGACGATTCGTACGTTCTGGCGTACCTTCACCAGCGAATTGACGTTTCGGATCTTCTCCTTTACGTTTAAAAGGAAATACACCCGCAGTAAAAGGAAAATAACCAGGAGCATTCTCTCGATAGTTCCAATTTAATATTTCGCCCCAATCAACATATTTTGGTAATACAACTTTAGGAATATCGGTTCCAGATAGACTCTTCGTCTTCAATTCTGTAACAATTTTCTTGTCACGAATCTTCACTACGTATTCATCAGCTTCATAACGCTTTTTGCGTTCTGGCCAATCTTCGAGGATCTTTTTGGATTCTGATGAAAGCTGTGCTTCATACGACTTCTTCACTGCCTCTAACGAAACAATAACGTCCTCATTGCTTTCAATCTTTCTCAATTCTTCAAGTGTACCTTCCAATTGAAATAATTTACGTGAAATACGAACTTGCTCTTCTGACTTACGATGATAGTCTCGTACTGTCTCAGAAATATCACGCAAATAATAACGTCGGTCATTAGGGATGATGACATTTTGTTTCTCCACTTTAGCTGACTTCTCAAAACCTAGCGAGAAATCTGTCGTACATTTTTTATTTATCGTATCCATTAATGCAGCGAATAGCGAGTTTGTACCTGCATCGTTAAACTGACTAGCTATTGTACCGTATACAGGCATTTCCTCTAAGTCTTTATCAAAATGATTATGACTACGTTGATATTGTTTACGTACTTGACGTAATGCATCTTCAGAGCCTTTTCGTTCAAATTTGTTAATCACAATTAAGTCAGCGAAATCAATCATATCAATCTTCTCAAGCTGTGATGGTGCTCCAAATTCACTCGTCATGACATACATTGATACATCCGTAACTTCAGTAATTTCTGCATCACCTTGACCAATTCCACTTGTTTCAACAATAATGAAATCAAACCCCGCTTGTTTTACAACTTGAATCGCTTCCTTAATGGATACGATAAATAA